>CAYQTZ010000122.1:0-1868 GCA_964420565.1 uncultured Hyphomicrobiales bacterium | reverse complement strand
TTAATAGACTATTAATTCGATATTGAGCATATAAATTGGACGTGCTATGAGCTGAAGAGTTGCTAATGTCATGTTAGCAATATACCAAACGATCAATGATGATCGGCCGATAATCCATACTTGAATTTAGACTACATTAAACCTTCTTTGGCAAAACTTGTAAATTTATCGCCAGCTATAATAATATGGTCTAATACTTTTATCTCGATTATTTTGGATGCTTCTACGAGTTGCCGCGTTATCTGTTTGTCTTCCTCTGAGGGGTCTGGGTTGCCTGATGGATGGTTGTGCATCAGAATGACCGAAGCGGCAGATTCTGTAATAGCAAGTCGAAATACTTCACGCGGATGCACTATGCTGGCATTAAGTATGCCTTCCGTAGCATTCACCTCGCGGAATACCCGGTTAGCTGTATTTAGTAAGAGTACTTTAAAAATTTCTTTCCTTTCTCCGCGGTATTTTGGAATATAGATTTTAGCTATATCTTCGGGCTGAGCTATTTTATTCAGAGCTTTCGCAGGACCAGTTTCAATCCGCTTACCAATCTCGAATGTAGCGGCTAATGTAATAGCTTTGGTATCTCCAAGCCCCTTGATTTTCTTGAATTCACTATAATCGCAGGCTGAGAGATTGGTCAGATTCTCGTGAGAAACTAAAAGCGATCTGGCTGCATCAATAGCGGAGTAACCCTTTGTACCCGTTCGGATAAGAATAGCTAATAATTCAGCATCAGAAAGCGTACTGGCGCCGTGCAGTTTTAGCTTTTCTCTGGGTCTGTCGTCCTCTCGCCATTCCTTAATAGACTTAAAAACCGACCTGTCCTTTTCATACTCCATTTTACAACTTTCGTAGATAGAAAAAAGCGATCAGTCATTGAGCGAATCAGACATCCATTTCAAATATGGCAGACTGGCTTCGGTAATATGTGTGGCTATTATCTCAGGCACATCATAACTGTGAAGCTCAGTAATTCGCGTCTCCAGCGGCTCTAACATATCCGTGGAAGTTTTTATCATCAGTATGTATTCATGAGATTCCTGGATACTATTATGCCAACCAAACACTGAAGTTACGTTTGAAATAATAGAACAGCAGGCGGCCAAACGCTCGCTAACGAGTATCTTTGCCATATTCTTTGCATTCTCGATAGAATCAGTTGTTACGAAAATTAATCGGAATTTAGTTGTTATTTCCATATTTTTGTACTTATTTGTAAATGTTTTTTGTAAAGATAAAAATAATTAATATTAAAGACAAGAAAATGATAGAAATTTTAATATTCCATCTTCATATTGTTGCTGCTTTATACGCTTTTACTAAGAACTGGCAAAAGGGGAATATGAAGGAAGGTTTTCTTGGGGTAGCAATAATTGGTTTGATCTTTACTATTGGCTGGGCTCTGACCAGCCCTATTGCTAATCTTATCATGCCGGACGCCTGGCATAGTATATATTTTACCAAAGATTCGCTTTCGCTTACATTGCTTTCCATTCCTGAGTCATTATTCTTTTACTTTTTCTTTGTTAAAGATAAAGCAAAATGATCTCTGTTTGGTTTTATCATAATATTTTATTATGATAACAAAACAGGGGTAATTTAGCCAAGTCAAATGTAGTCAATAGCTCGGTCAGGGATGGTTATACTGCTAACAATCTCTTTTCCCCGTATAGCAACCATGCTTTATTATTCATTTTAGAGTAAAAAAAAACAATAGATTTAGATGATAAAAGCAGAAAAAACAAATATGAATCTGATAATTATTGAAACTTATTCTGCGACAAACGTATTATACATTGAAAATGTATTTTTTATAAAAATAACAGGTGATTTATGAGAAACATGATTATGGCTGTAGTGATCTTTTTGTT
>CAYQTZ010000121.1:0-7832 GCA_964420565.1 uncultured Hyphomicrobiales bacterium | reverse complement strand
ATATTAATTTTTTAATGTTGGCTAATTTATTATATTGTTAATCTAATTATTTCATTTTATAAATAATAAGGAGAATATGATGATTTATAAGAACATGATAAAATCCCTAATAATAATATTTGCCTTTAGTGCTGCGGTAATATTACTTTTACCTCAACATGCCCGATCCCAGCAAAGTGGGAGCTGGGTATCTGAAGTAAGTCAGGGTGGATTCATCCTAAAAAAAGTAGTAAGTGATACCTCAATTGCAAGCGGACAAGCTTTTAGCTATACAATTTATTATTCAATACCAGCAGGGGCATCAAACGTAACCATTTCCGACATCATACCACCAGCTTTAGAATTTCTTGGACATTCAGTGAACAATGCCTGTGGCACTCCCACTGTAAATGCTCCAACAATAAATACATTTGGAGGTACATTTTCAATTTCATGGGCAAGCGTTCCCAATGGTTGTGTCGGGTCTTTTACAATAACAGTAGCATTCCCTAATGGTGTAACCTGTCCTAATACTTCTGTTCGGAACAGAGCTTGTCTAACAGCTTCAGAAGGCGATCAAAAGATTGATCTATGCACCGGATTTGTCAATACAACCGCCACAGCATCAAACCCATGGCATATTAGGAAATACCCGGTTGGTCTGGCATGGTCCGGAGGTAATTGCCCATGGTCTTCGGGTAGTGATACCGTTACTTATAGAATATGCGTATATAAAAATGTTGGAACGACGGGGCAACTTAATCTCGTTAACGGTATTGTTTCTGACACTTTGCCTGCTGGCGCTCAGCTTATTAGCTCTAACTGCGGAGCTACTCAAAGCGGAAATGTTATTACTTGGAATGTCGGGGATATGAGTGCCTTGCCACAATACAATACCGATTGCTGTGAATTTGATGTGTATTATCCTTCGGCACAGTTCCCTCATGGATCAACGATAACCAATACGGCTGTGCTTAGTGCTGATCTCGGCCCGCAAGATCAGCCTTGTTCATCGTTTACCGATATAGACGAAGTCTGTATTAATAAAGTAGAATTCGATGATGCTACACTAAGCAAATGGGTTTACACAAACCGCCAGGCTGGATGCTCAGGGAAATATTTGATCTATATCTGTAACACAGGGACTAATTCCTTAAATATTACGGCTTTAGATACTCTTCCTACAGCTCTTACCAATTTCTCAGTTTCTAATGTTTACCCGGCTTCTCTCTCAGCTTCAATAAATAGTGGCATACTATCGCTTAACGGAACTCTGGCAGCCGGGCAGTGCGGATATGCTTATGTAAACTTTACGATCCCAACAAGTGCAGCTCAGGGCGATACAATAACTAATTGTGTTACTCTTACTTCTATACAACCAAATATGAAGACATGCAACACTTTTATTGTTCAATCCCCGGCACCAAAGCCATGCCTATGGAAAGAGGTATGTGAGAAAGAAAGTTCTTACACGCCGGGCTCAACTTTCAGATATCGCCTAAGGATACAGAATATCGGCGGTCAGGACCTTTCCGGAACAACTTTAACAGATATACTCAATCCAAATCTTGAATATGTTGGGAATCCATCTTTCTATACTTCTAATACATGGAATATTCAAAATTGCAAGCCCAACCCAACAGCCGGCGAAGAGTGGAGCGGAGTAAGTCTTAATTATGATGCTAATACTAACGCTGTAACTGCTGCTATTCCTTCTATATCTGCCGAATGTCAGGATATTTTCTTTACTAACTGTGGTATGTATGGAACAGGTTCAGTACCATATTATTACATTGAATTCGATGTAATGGTTCGAGACACCTCTGCACTTGGAAATATCCCTAATGATTTCTCACTCGATGGAGGGTCATTGGGTAATAACTCTGTTTCTTCTAATACTAACTATATCTTAGTTACCGGCGATGTAGGTTATAATCTTGAAAAGCAGATAAAACTGCCCAATGATAATAATTATGGTTCGAACGTTATTGTGCAGCCCGGTACTAATGTGAACTATAAGCTAAAAATGAATTCTGTTGGGACAACAGCTCTCAGCCATATTACTTTTGCTGACCTACTGCCTATGAACGATACTCCTAACGACCAGACGATACTACAAATGTGTACAAGCAGAAATGCACAATTTGATGTTACGTTTGCGAATGCAATTGGAACTCCAAACCCCAGTCCTGTATTCCTGTATTCTAACCCATCTACAGCTTTAGCATCAATAAATAATCTATCGCCTGCGGGTGCCCCTGGTAATGCGTTTACCAATGGTTGTGGAAGCTCAGGGTCTTGGTCTTCTGGTGCAGTGAGCGGAGATAAGAATATCGGTATTTATTTTGGCTCGGCTGCGGTAGGAAGTGGCGGAGCTGAATATGAATTCGCTGCGACAGTAGATGCAAATGCACATGAAAATGAAATATCCTGCAATTCATTTGCGGCAAGCGGCTGGACAAAACATTTGATACAAAGTTCCATCCTTACCCATCAAATCGCTGGTGAGCTGGAATCGCAAACTGCCTGTATAGAAATAGATCAGGTCATACCACCTTCAGATTGTTTAGAGGATTTAGATATAAGCATTAAATGTACAGGTGTGGATGCTGCAGGCAATAATTTATATACAATAAATATCAGTGCTGCAAGTTGTGCACCGGGAGTTCTAATGGTAAATTCTCCGGACGGGAGCATTTCGCCAGCTACTCATAATCTGACTGCCTCTCCGTGGACTATAGCAATAAATTTTGCTAATACATCTGGTAATAGTCCCGTTACAATTCATTATTCTTTAATTTGCGAAAATAAAGAATGCAGAGACAGCATAGTAACAGATCTGCCTCCTTGCAACGGATCGGGTAATACAGGTAAGGACTGCTGCCGTGAATTTTTCTATAATCTGAAGGATCCAAAGATCAAATGGAACAGCGCCACAGGATATGTTGGTTTGTCTATGCCATTTTCAGTAGGACCTTCTCCTATACAGGAATTCAAAGCATCTATTGTAAGTGCTCAATTAAGGCAAAAATGCGGGTTCTCAACTGGATCATGGCAGAGAATATTTGGGGACATCACAGGAGGTTCTCTTATAGTATCGCCAGGCACAGGTCCTCAGCTTCTTAGCAATTTCAGCAGAGAAGCTATCTGGGGAGCTGACTCATGCGTGGATTGGACATCTGGAGCTAATCTTAGCTTGAATATGCAATTTCCACCTTTCAGCGGTTGGTGGTTCTTATGCACTGATACACTTGTTTTCTCGGTAAGATACAGTTTCACAGACTGTAAATGCGTAACCTGCGATACTGTAGCAACTTATAAAATAGTGAGAAAGAAGAAACTAATTCCATGGGAAGATAGCCACGTTCAGCTACCATTCAGACCTATTCATAGTGGAAAAGATGATAAAAATGTAGAAACTTTGAGCAAGAATACAAATACTACTACATTGATCATGGAGGATATGTCCAATGGCATTTTCCGTATCGTCAGCCCTGATGATCCTGAGAATGATATTACTATCCATGGTATAGAATTCACCTCAGATAATGTTGGTTTCGTTTCATTATATACAGGCGAAAACACAGGATACGTATTTGATAATACAGCATTTATACATAATGAGACTTTGCCCGGCGAATCTTCAGAAATAAGTATAGTATTTGATAATTCTGATAATTTAAACAGATTTGTAATATATGCCAGATTCCTGTACAGCATGGGAGATGATGAGCAGATATTTTCTGAAAAAGTAGCATATACAGCTTTGGTGCCGGGTGCAGAGCAAGATATTATAGCTGAGGATGACGATACAGAATTAAACGATATTCATACCTTTGCCATATACCTTCAGAATCAAAATGGCTATGATGTAAGTATCTCAGCATTCAGCATTAAGCCGTCTGCTGACCACAAGATCATTGCAGTAGGTCCACCAATGCAGGATGAAAATGGAATTATGGTATTTCCAAGAAAGCAGGAGGATGGTTCATATTTCATAGCTCTGAGTGGTCAGGGTGAAACAATAATGCCAGATGAAAATGTAACACCTATTTATATAACTATTATGGGAGTAAGCGAAGAAGATATTGATATTGAATTTGCTACCTACGATGAGTACGGAAATGTAATAAGCGAAGGTATCTTGACTCTTGGCAATCCTATAGTCAGTATTAATGAAGATGACTTCATTAATGAATTTGATACAGATATTTCTGTCTTTCCTAACCCAACAAGCACCAATGCTTCCATAGCTGTTAACTCTAAACAATATCACTCAGCAGTAGAAATTGTGATCAGAGATATCAGCGGAAGGGTTGTTTCTGAGTTAGGTAATAATATAAGTCTTCAAAAAGGAGCCAATATTATTAATGTCAATCTGTTACAACTCAATTCAGGTACATATTTCATTGAGCTTATAGGAACAGATATTCACAAATCACATAAATTTATTATTAATCGGTAGATTTTATGATATGTAGGATTTAATTAAATGTCCGGTATCTATTTGATGCCGGACATTTTTTATGATTGTAAACAGGATTTCCTGGCATATCGTCTCAGTCCAAAAACCGATCCCTCCCTTACGGGAGGGAGTAAGCCGTTGATACATAATATTTTAACCTCCCCCTCTTGCAAGAGGGAGTTAGGGGGTGTTGGATCAATTAAGAATTAAGAATTACGAATTTAGAATGAATCGGATATATTTTTTCACAAACACCCCTCGATCCCCTCTTACCAAGCGGGGAAGTAAGATAAAATCCCCCTTTTTTATCGAAGATCCCGACTTGTCGGGAAAAGGGGGATTATGGGGGATTTCCTTTGGTTTTTCAATGGTCTTATATTCTGAATATTACTTATTTAAAAGCGGAGTATGGGAAAGAGAGGTATTTACTTAAAAATATCCTTATAAATTCTTAATTCCCCAGCCCAAAAAAAAGGGTTGGTGGTGATATAGTAATTATGCTATTTCAAGCCATATATCTGATCTATCAAGTCTGAGTACTTTCTTTCTACTACATGGCGTTTAATACTCATCTTGGGTGTAAGCTCCCCATTTTCCACGCTGAAAGGTTGGGTAAGCATAGAGAATTTACGGACTCTTTCGTATTTGGCAAGGTCTTGCTGCAAGCGGTCAATATCCTTTTTAATAGCTTTTATTATAAACTCATTCGTGATAAGCTCAGTTTCGATTTTATAAGAAATATTCATGCTGTCCGCCAGAATTTTTAGCTGCTCGAAATCCGGAGAAATTAAAGCGGAAACAAAATCACGTTTGTCGCCGATTATGACAACGTGGTTGATAAATATACTCTGGCTTAATAGATTTTCTATCGGTTGGGGAGCAATATTTTTGCCTCCGGTGTTCACTATTATATGCTTTTTTCTGTCAGTTATTCTTATATTGCCTCTTTCGGTCCATTCACCGATGTCCCCTGTGTAAAGCCAGCCTTCATCGTCAATTGCTTTGATAGTAGCTATTTCATCCTGCCAGTAACCCTTCATCACATTATTACCGCGGCAAAGCAATTCGCCATCCTTAGCAAATTTTACTTCAACGCTGGGCAAGGGCTTGCCGATTGTACCTACTTCTATATCATCTACAGTATTTACAGTAACCACGGGGGAGGCTTCTGTCAGCCCATAACCTTCGAGTACTATTAATCCTATAGCAAGGAAAAATTCACATACTTCCGGGGAAAGAGCCGCCCCACCAGAAACAAATTTCTGGAGCCGACCGCCTGTTTTCTCGCGTATCTTAGTAAATATTAATTTATTGGCAATCTTATATTTTGTCTTTAGCCCAATTGACAATCTGCCTGCCTGAGTTTCTCTTACATAACGCCTGCCTACTTGAACTGCCCAATTGAAAAGTTTCTGTTTGGCGGCAGACTCTTTACTCATGGCTGAATTGATCTTTTTGTTCATCGTCTCCAATAGCTTCGGCACGGTAGTCATAAGTGTAGGGCGCACCTCAAGCATATTAGTGCCAACGGATTCTATAGATTCAGCGATAGCAATAGTAGCGCCAACAGAAAATCCTGTATAATACCCAGCAGTCCTTTCGTAAGAGTGGCACCATGGCAAAAATGTAAGCAACTCATCTTTCTCAGAAAACTCAATTATTTGCACTGAATCTTTTATATTCGTAATAATATTCCTGTGAGTAAGCATTACGCCTTTGGGGTTGCCAGTTGTTCCACTTGTATAGATAAGTGTAAGAATATCATCCTGCTGAATTCTTACAATTTTCTCGCTCAATATCTTCTTTCTTTCTGGAGCGGGCATTATCTCCCTACCTCTATCAATAATATACTTAATAGATTTTGTAACAACGTCTTTCGATTCGAAATTCTCGTTCATTACGATGACCTGTCGCAATGAAGCGAGATTTTCCTTGAATTCCATTACTTTATTTAGCTGAAACTGATTGGAAACAACAATAGCGGATACCGTGCAGTTGGTAAAAATATATTCCTCTTGCTTTGCTGTTAGTGTGGGGAATATCGGAACACTGATAGCTCCAATGCAGGCAATGGCATAATCGGCTATCGCCCATTCTAAACGATTCTCGGAAACTATACCAATCCTGTCGCCACGCCGAAAACCAAGATTCAGCAATCCAACAGCAAAACATTCTACATTATCGCGGAACTCTGTGTATGTTACATCAATGAACTTTTTATCTTTTTTATGTCTAAAGCATGCTTTTGAATCTTCAAATCTATCACATACTTTATAAAACATCTCGGGAATTGTATTGAAAATCATTGGCAATCAACTATATTTATTAACAATATTTAATAATAAGTTTCAAATATACTTAATTTTCAATGAATAATTTTACAAAATAATTAATAATTTTTAACATATCACTCAAGAATATACAGTTTAGCCCAACAGACGATGATTTTTCCGACAAAAAGTGAATCTATTTTATCGTTAAGTAAGTGGTCTGCTCCATCTAAAGATATGAAACTCTTAGGATGCTTAGCCGATACGAATATCTCGGCGGCATTATCTATTCCCACCAATTTATCCTGAGGCGAATGGAATATCAGGATTGGTTTGCCGAGAGTGCGTAATGCTTGCTTCATATTCTTTGAAGAAATATCCTCGAAAAACTCTTTTGTAAGCATTATCTTCTTGCCTGCAATTATCGCCTGTGCGTAACCCTTATCATCTGCTTCCTGCTTTACGTTACTCAATATTTTTGCTAAATGGTCGGGGCTTGAAGCAGATGCAATAGTTACAATTGCTTTTACCGAATCCAGTTGCCTGCCTGCAAAAACTGTAGCAGCTCCCCCAAGGGAGTGCCCGATAATAAGAGACGGCGAGCTATGATGATTCTCCAAATACTCTGCGGCATCTAACAGATCTTCAATATTAGACGAAAATGTAGTTTCCGTAAAATCTCCTTCGCTTTCGCCAAGCCCTGTAAAATCGAATCGCAGCACGGCGATACCTTCGCTATTCAATGACTTACAAATATTTGTAACGGCAGAAAAATTTTTATTACAGGTAAAGCAATGTGCAAAGATAGCAAAGCTGTGGGGCTGTCCTGAATCGGGGAACTCTATTCTGCCGGAAAGATCTTTCCCCGCTCTGTTAGTAAAATTGATTAGTTTTGTCTTCATCCTACGTCCTTAAGATATTATATAATTCACTTTGTTTGTATATTACTATATAGATCATCTTTATAGCTTTATGCTAATATTAATAAATTTTCAACAATTAAACAAATGAATAATAAGACCATTGCAAAACCAAAGAAAATTCTCCTATGTCCCCCTTTTCTCTACAAGTCGGGATCTTCGATAAAAAGGTGGGGATTTTATCTTACTTCCCCTCTT
>CAYQTZ010000120.1:0-7861 GCA_964420565.1 uncultured Hyphomicrobiales bacterium | reverse complement strand
CTCCCCAAAGGGGAGGGGGTAAGACATTACAATCAAATGAGTTAATATTCTTTCTCATTTTAATTTGGAGAAACGCAAGAGGAATAATTTTTTGTATTTTCGTGGGCTATCACACTGGCTCTTGCGAGCAAGGGAGGGAGTAAGTCAATGAAATATAATATTTTAACCTCCCCCTCTTGTAAGAGAGGGATTGAGGGGGTGTTTTTCTTCATTTTGCTATGGTCTTTCATTACTGAATCGGAGTTTGGATATGAGACATAGATGGTTATACTTTTATGGACTACACCACCATTGCCCGCTCCTGATAATTGCTCAACTCCTTGCTCCAATGAAACTAAAACTTCATTGTAAATCGGCTTTTTTTAAGTTAATTAATACTTGAGAAATTCCTTCAACATACAATTTCCTTGCTTCTTGCCCTTGACCTTTATATAAAGATCCAATTTCAAGTTCATCGTTTCTCTTGAAACCAAACAAATCGTAAGCATAAGCATGTTGTTCGTGGTAATCAATTAATCCAACGTATGGTGGACTTGAAAATATACCTTTAATCTTTTGATCTGTAACTTTTTGAGCAAATTCTGGATTCTTTTTCTCAAGTCTTGACACAACATCAATATTCCTGGCATCACCTTGTAAACAGATTTGATGAGTATTAGATCGTAATTTTTCGAATTCATAAAGGCGTTTGATTGTGTCTTTACTGTATCTTTCCCACCAAGAGAAAATTGAAAACAAGGGTTTGCATATTTTGCCATGTTTTTTACAATAGTAGGTTTGAGTTACAGGTTCTTTAAGAGTTGCTAAGTCTGCATGAGTTGTTGCTCTGCATGACCTGATTGTTCTGCTTAATATTATTGTGATGATTTTTTTCGTCGTAATATTCTTGACATTTTTTAACTGTTCAAAGGTAAAGTCAATTTCATTTCGAACTGGCTCAAGATACCATTTTTCGATAAAGTCATTTGCTTTATCTTGTTTAATTTTTAGGCTATACTTTTGTTGTAATTTCTTAAAAGTATCTAAGAACTGATTTTCTCTTAATGGAGCGTATTCTCTTTCATTTATTTCATTTTTTCTAACTTGAATTCTATACTCAGGTGAAGGAAAATACATTTTGTTGAAAACATTTAGCTCCTCAAGTAACTCATCTTCAAATTGAGAATTATTATTTTTAGATATGAACTTCTTTAATGAAATTGTAATTCTTTTTAATTCATTATTCAAATCTTGAAAATCTACCTTACCTACTTTCACATTTGCAATAAGTGAATTAAATGCTGATATATCAATGCCTATTGCATGTAAGCCCAATTCATTAGCTTGAACCATTGTTGTCCCACTTCCTGAAAATGGGTCAAGAATTATATCTCCTTTATTGAAATATACTTCTTTTTTAAAATTATCAATATGGTCATCGATAAAATATTGTACAAGTTGGGGGATAAATTTGCCTTTATAAGGGTGAAGTCTATGAACGTGTTTTGTTGTATCCTTTTCTTTCAGATAATCAAATGATAAAGCCCAATTTAAATCTTCTCCAAGTTTATCTCTCCAATTTGTCTCTCTCTGACCATTATAATTTTTATAGTAATTTACTAATTCATATTTATCAACAAAAGTATTTCCATTGTTTCCATATTTCTTGACTATCCCGTATTGAATTAGATACGAAATATTTGATGTTGTGACATTCTTGTTCAGTTGATCACTAGCCCACAAACTTGCTTCTTTTATTGTTATTAGTTCTTTCATATTTCTATTCCTATATGTGCAGCAAATATACAGTTTTCTTCTCTTGTTACCAACTCATTCTCTTCCACAATATACAATTTTTTTCTAACATCTCAATAACACAACAAAAAAAGCCCCACTATCATTTAACAGCAGGGCTTTAATTACATTTATCTAATTCAATTTAATATGGTTTCAGCTGTTTTCTAACAGTTAGCACAATCTTATATAGAGCAGTGATGATCAATACTCCCAATCCGAAGATGCCCAGAGAGATCAGGAACTCTGTTCCGGTGGGCCAATAGGGTACAACGTAACCAAGTGTTGATGGGGTAAAGCCAGCTACGATCATGCCGAGACCTTTATCAAGCCATATTGACATGAATATGGCTATCATACCAATTAGCATGGTGTTCTCTGCATTCCGCCATTTTGGCACTAAAGTAATAAAGATACCTATCACAGCAAAAAGAGTAGATGCCCACATAAATGGCACTAAAGTATAATTGCCGTCAAGTCCGAAATAAAGGAACTTGAAATGATCAATATGATGCGACATGCCGCTATATAATGCTGTAAATAGCTCAAGCGACAGGAAGAATATATTGAGCAGCATAGCATAAGTGGCTATCAAGGCTAATTTCTTCAACGGTTCTTTGCCAACGTCGAATTTAGATATTTTCTTCAGTAGCAGGCAAATGATTATCAGCAAGGCAGGGCCTGCTGCGAAAGCTGTTGCAAGAAATCTCGGTGCCATAATTGCAGACATCCAGAAGGGACGTGCTGCAAGACCGGAATAAAGAAATGCCGTTACAGTATGAATACTGACAGCCCATGGTATTGATATAATTATTATCGGTTTTAGCCATTTGGGTGGCGCAATACCTTTTTTCTCTGCATCGAGCGAATAGCGGCTGATGATGATATTTAATATCAAATAGCCAAATAGGGACACCGAATCCCAGAACATCGGGGATTTGGGTGAGGGGTGAACAAATACATTTAGTATTCTATGGGGCTGACCCATATCAACGAAAATGAATGTCATACACATAATAACAGCACCAATGGCGAGGAATTCGCCAAGTATGGTTATCTTACTGAATTTCTTGTAATCGTGCAAATAATATGGCAATACCACCATTACTGCTGAGGCAGCAACACCAACAAGGAATGTAAACTGAGCAATATAAAAGCCCCACGTTACATCGCGGTTCATTCCGGTTACTCCAAGTCCTTCCCAGTACTGGTGCATGAATGCTCCTGTGCCGATACCTATAATAATGATCAGAAAGATCATCCACAGCCAGTATTTTTTGCTTCCGTAAAAAACTTTTTCAAGCATAATGACCTCTTTTTATAATATGTAGTAAATTTCTGGATGTGTACCTAACTCGGGCTTGCGCCTTAGTGAGAATCTATTTGCCAGCACGCGTCTTACAGGCGATAATGGTTCGTTCATATTGCCGAATATCATAGCGCCTTCGGATACTTCTACGCAAGCGGGTATCTGCCCTTTTGAAAGTCGTTCATCGCAGAAAGTACATTTCTCGACAACGCCTTTCATGCGGGTGGGATACTCATCGTGTATATTTTCTATATCCGGACGCGGATCGAACCAGTTAAAGCTACGAGAACCATAAGGGCAGGCAGCCATACAATAGCGGCAGCCTATACAGCGGTGCCAGTCCATCATTACCACACCGTCGGATTCACGCCGCCAGGTTGCCTGAGTCGGGCAAACATCTGTGCATGGCGGTTTGTCGCAATGATTGCATAATAATAGCACAGGCATATCTTTGATCTGAACAGGTAGTTTTTCGTTTTCCTGCTCTAAGAAAGCGTGCATATATGGTTCATCCCAGATCCATTTGATCTGATGATTTGGATTTTCTATCTTGGGAATATTATGTTCCTTTATGCAAGCATCAATGCACTTTTGAGTGAGATGCGGGTTGTTCATGAACTTATTGAGATCTATGACCATAGCCCAGCGGATAGCGGATTTGCTGCCAGATGTATGGGCAGTATTACTTGCTACCAATTCCAGTCCTTTTGTGCTTAAGCCCAGTGCCGCAACGGCTCCGGTCAAAGCAAGGAATTTTCTTCTGTTTACACTCATTTTTGCACCTCCTCCGGATTTACGTGGCAATCCCAGCAATAGGGATTTACATCAAGATAATTATGGCATTCATCGCAGAAATCTGCTTTGCTCGTGTGGCATTTCATACATGTTTTGCTTAAGCTCATTTCAATCTTCTTGCCATCAAATTGGGTGAAACGTTGGTTCTCGCGAACTACTAAGTCTCTCCAATCATTAAGCAGTTCCATGTGATATGCTTTCATATACTCTACTTCACGAACGCATTTATCGTATTGCACCGGAAGTTTTGGATCCGGCTTGGTATGTGCTTCGCCACTACTGAAATTTAACAGGAAGGGCGAGATAAATATTCCTATGAATATTATAATTCCAACTATTACTTTTATTGAGTTATGCATAATTAATTACCCTCCTTTTCTTCGATGGGTTCTTTCTGTTTATCTGTTGTTGTTTCCTCGAAAGGTGTACCTCGCATATCAACATCTCTTTCTTTCTGTCCTTTCATTTCCAAGGCATTTCCTACCATTTCGTGGATACCGCCTACCTCGCATTCAGGCACCCAGTATTCTAATAGCGGCGGAAGAGTGGCTTTGTCGATAGCACAAATACACAGCAGTATATTGACACCATCTTTATCATGAACATATTTTACAGCGTTAGCTCTTGGCAATCCGCCGCGCATTCTCATTTCAAAGTTCTCCTCAGTACCGAGACCGGCACCACTACCACAGCAGAATGTCTGCTCGCGGATTGTGTTATCAGGCATTTCAGTGAAATTATTCATTACGTTATTGATCACAAAGCGTGGCTCTTCGAGTAGTCCCATTCCTCTTGCAGGATTGCATGAATCGTGGAATGTAGCGTGCCAGTGATTATTTCTTTCGGGTTTCAGATTCAATTTATTATGTCTGATCAGATCAGAAGTAAATTCAGTAATATGCACCATTTTTGTAGATCTGGCGTTATGGAACTTTGTGCCGGTTATCGGCGATACTGGCTCTTCGAGGAAGTCTGCTGGACCGTTCAGAGTATCCATATATTGATGGATAATTCTCCACATGTGTCCACATTCGCCGCCCAGTATCCATTTGCAGCCCAATCTTTGAGCTTCGGCATATATCTTTTTATTCAATGCTTTCATCAAATCGTGAGAAACGAATGAACCAAAGTTACCACCTTCGGAGGCATAAGTACTCCATGTGTAATTCAGCCCTATCTCGTGGAACAAAGCCAAATATCCGAGTAAAGTGAAGTAATGTGGCTCGCCGAAATAGTCAGCTGAGGGAGTTACGAATAAAATATCGGCTCCTTTTTTGTTGATTGGTACATCTATTTCTATGCCTGTTATATCTTTCAGATCGTCAGCAGCAAACTCGAGACTGTCCACAAAGCCATGCGGCTGAATACCGAGATGGTTACCAGTTCTATGCGAATTAGCTACAGGAGTCATTACCCAGTCAATATTAACGCCTATCAGATTCATTAGCTCGCGGGCTAAAAATGTTATCTCTGCAGTGTCTATACCATAAGGGCAGAATACAGAACAGCGGCGGCACTGGGTGCATTGATAGAAATAGTAGAACCATTCTTTTAATACATCAATGGTAAGCTCTCTGGCGCCTGCCATTTTGCCCATAAGTTTGCCAGCAGTAGTAAAATCTTTGCGATAGACAGCTCTGAGCAATTCTGCGCGAAGCACTGGCATATTCTTTGGGTCACCGGAACCAAGGAAGAAGTGGCATTTATCGGCACAAGCGCCGCAACGCACACAAATATCCATAAACAGTTGGAGCGAGCGGAACTTTTTGATTCGCACCCTCATTCCTTCGAAGATTATTTCTTTCCAGTTTTCTGGCAGTTGCCAATCATCATTATATGGTTGCCATTTTCTGGGATTTGGTTGCTCTATATATTTAATGCTATCTGGCACAGCGGCATAATTATATGAACCTACTTTAAACTCGGGTTTAGTATCCATCCAGTGCTGTTTGGGCATACCATAATTGATGGATTTCATCAGATCTTCAGGTTTCAGCTTACTTGACATCATTTTCCTCCTTTTCCAAAGGCAGGTCAACCGCCTTCATTAATTTCCTGAACTCATCTTCGTACTCAGCATAAGTGTGATAATGAAGAGCATAATAATCCTTCTTGAATTCTTCGTCCCAAGGGTTTTCGTAGTGCTTCATCCTGTTATCATTTGCCATATTTCTGGTTGGGCTGAAGAAGACACCAGTCATGTGTACCAGCTTGCTCATCGGGAAATAGATAAGCAGTGAGCATACAAAGAATAAGTGGATATAAAACATCGAGCCAATTGTTGTTGCCGGAGCAGATGGCGAAAAGCTTAGAATTCCAACCGTTAGTTCCTTTACGCCGACTAAATCTGTTTTAAAGAAATATCTCATTAAAACGCCTGTTATTGCGATGCCTGCTATAAGCAACAATGGGAAATAATCCGCTGGCAGAGAGATATACTTGATCTTATCGTTAAATATCCTTCTAAAGAATAGATATGTAACGCCGGCAATTATAAGCAGATTAGTTACATAAACTATCGGAAGACCGTATTCGAAGAAACCATCTAAACCCTCAAGCAGTGGTACGAAAAACGGTATTGGTTCTGTAAAGAATCTGAAATGGCGTAAGAAAATGATCAAAAATGACCAATGGAACATCAAACTGAATGCCCAAAGCCATTTGTCCTCTCCGTAAACTAATTTGGAATTATCCTTCAAGTCGGCTTTTGTATTTCTAAACAAGGAACGGAAAAAGAGTACTTCCAACGCCATTCTGCCGACTACTCCCCAGAAATTACTGGGACTGTCAAATTTGCTTTGTCTAATAAAATCCAGAGATTTTGCCTGACCTGCCGTTGTTGTGATCTTAAAAGGCACAGGGGCGCGAGCCCATCTGACTATCCTGATCACAACCCCAACGAGGAATGCTGCGATTGCGATGTAAGGTAATACTATCCCAAACACGTACTGCAATCCCGGAACGCTGCCGCCAATCCACCCGACTAACGTTAGAACCGCTATTGCTATAAGTGATATCAAAACTCCCATGAACATTACCTGTTAGTTAGTAAAAATATTTGATTTATAAGAATTAATCATTGTTCTCATATTTTCTGTTTAACCGATCTACCATTTTTGAGAAAGTATTTTTTTGCTCCATGCTTTTTATTTCATATATCTTTTTCTTCATTTCCATATATATATCAAAAGCTATCATTGCTACACCATCTATTTGTGATTCGAATTCCATCAAATCACTAAGGTCTGATTGCTTTCCTGCAAAGCTCTTAAAATTTTCCCGGAGTACACTTTTTAGCTGAAAGATGAAACCAGTAGCTTTTGAAGCAGAAAACTCCTGCACCGCACGCAAACGGATTATTTGCTCGAGAGCATTTAATAATTCCTTGCTTGACTCTCCCTTTAGTATCTCATCGAAAATTATTGGCAGATTCTCCTGATGAGTATAGCCAATGGGATTCGAGAATCGGTCTTTGCCGACCATTAGGAATTTGCTTGAATCCGTGGGATAGATAGCTATCACACGATCGTACCATAGGTCTGTGATTTTCTTTTTGTTGTCTTCAAATACCTTGCTGATGTTCATTATTCAATACTTTCCTATATCAAATTAATAGAAGTCAAAAACTTAAGTTTTGTCTAAAATATATTTTAATGCCGTCTAAGTTAATCCAATTAATATCAAACAGATAGACAATTTCCAATATCATGGATTAATAAGTTTTTAATATACAATTTTCATAGAATTGAGCAAAATAATGACTCAAGAACTTGATTTTTGTATAAAAAGTGTTGATTGTAAATTAGAGTGATAGGATTTTGAAATCCAGAATTAAGTCAAACTATAAATTCGTATAGATCAGCTATGTTTAAATGAAAACACCTCATCTTACCAAGAGGGGAAGTAAGATGATAGTCCCCCTCTTTCAAGAGTAATGGCACAAAGATAAACATTTATTTAAACTTCTTATACCTTGCCTCCTTT
>CAYQTZ010000119.1:0-7876 GCA_964420565.1 uncultured Hyphomicrobiales bacterium | reverse complement strand
AAACTTACACCTTAAAGAATGCGATTTACTGTCCAATGAAATGGGGGGAGTTTATATAAAGCCCTTGCTCAGAGATATTGTATCTCTGAGCAACGAACCTCTTTGTTGCACCATTTTTCAATAATCCTTCAATCTCAGGTCTGAATTTATCTAATTTACTTTTACCTTTTCCCTTCGGTCGTCCCAGCTTCATACCATTTTCTTTTCTTCATGCAAATACTAATTTAACTAATTTCCCCTAAATTTCAAAGTGTCCCAGAGTTTGATCTCAATCACAAAATTCACGTAGATGGGCATGATATAAGATTCTGCACCATCAATTTGAATCAGAGCTGGAAAGGAATACATGAAGATTTGATGTTTTTGGTGTCAAATGAAGCTGACATCACTCCCAAAACAACCAGAAACTGACAACACCTAAAGCAGAATATCATGTAACTAATTGTAAATATATAATGTTATAAATATGTGAGAGTAGGCGGGGGGGGATCAGTTTGATAAATTTTTTCATAAACACCCCTCGATCCTCTCTTACCAAGAGGGGAAGTAAGATAAAAATCCCCCTCTTAAGAGAGGGGGAGGTTAATATATTATATTTCAATGGGTTACTCCCTCTCTTAAAAATTAAGGGAGGGTCGGGGAGGGATACTTTTTGTGAATTTTCAATAATATTAGGGATGGCTGAGCAAGAATTTATTGTATTATTGTAAGAGAGCATTCTTACGGAGTTTTTTGAATATGCAGATTATAGTGCATAAATCTGGCTATTATTCTTTCCTCTCTTCAATAGTTAAAATCGATTTTATTGGTAAGCACCATTCTCATTGGGGAAAGAAAATGAAAAAGTGCTGCCATTGCCTTGCTTACTTTTTACAGTAATATCTCCATTCTGCTTATTGGCAAATTCTTTGCATACTATCAAACCAAGACCTGTGCCCTTCTCGCCGGCAGTTCCTATTCCTGATTGGGCGGAATCTATCCTGAATAAATTATCTATTGTTTTTGTATCTATACCGATGCCATGGTCAGTAACTTCGTAAGATATTATTCCATTTGTAGATTTTCTCAAGGAAACTTCTACTTGAGAATTTTCGTTCGAGAATTTTATAGCATTAGAGATCAGATTCCTGAGTAATGTAATAGTCAGGTTTGCATCAATATAAACAGATTCGTTTTCTTCAATTTTATTGATCAAGCTTATTTTTTTTGCAGTTGCCTGGGATTCGAGCTGATTGATGGCACGCTCAGCAATATCTCTGGCGTTATACTTTTCTTTATTGGCTTCTATCATGCCTCTTTGCGAGCGTGACCATGTAAGCAGGTCTTCAAGCAGGGCATAGACATTTTCCGAGGATTTTTTTAAATCAGAAACAAATTCTTTTATTTCATCTTTATCAAAGACATCAAAATCTTTATGTATCATTTCGATAGATTTTGCCATAGAAGATATCGGATTCTTCAGGTCGTGGGCTATTATCGAGAAAAACTTGTCTTTGGTAGCTACCTGATTGGAAATAATTTTACTTTGCTCTACTAACTTTTTGTTTATCCTTCGGTTTTGAATATGTAAACGAAAGAGTATTACTGCGACAATGGCTAAGATAATAAAAGCAATCCCAATTATCACCAATAGTTCGTTCTTTGATTCTAACTTTAACTCAGAGATTCTGATCTGCTGATCTTTCAAGTCAATTTCTCTTTTGGCATCTAACATAGCTATTTGTTTCTGAGCTTTTTCAGATGTAAGTGTATCCATTAGTTCATTTTGTTTTTGCTTTAATACAGATGCTTGCTGATAATTGCCCTTGACAAGATAAGCATCATAGAGAGATTCACAGATATTCATTAGGTTGTTTTTGTCATCCAATTCATCAAATATTTTTCTTGATTCTTCAAAGTATTCTATTGCTTTAGATAGATTGTCTTCTTTATCTTTAAATATAAAATCAGAATCAGGGGGTATCTTATCAGGATAAAAATAATGCATAATATATATTTCACCCAGATTGGCAAGAGATAAAGCCAACACTCTTTTGTTGCCTATTTCTTTTGATATTTCATAGGATTTCATGCTATATTCATAAGCCTGAGCATACAAAGAGTCATCAATATATACCACACCTATATTCAAATAGTTAATAGACAGATAATTTCTTCTATTGGCTTTTTCATTCAGTACTTTACTTTTATTAAAATAGTATAAAGCAGAATCACTATCCATATGATACATGTGTACAGTACCAATGTTTCCATAATTTCTGGCAAGCCCAAGTTCATCACCAAGTTTGGAAGCCATACTAATAGATTTTTGGTAATACTCTAATGCTTTGTTGTAACGCCCCAGTTCTGAATAGATCATTGCCATATTGCCATAGCTTTTTAATAAACCTTGTTTGTCATCAATTTCTTCGTAGATATTCAAGGCATCTAAATAATATTCCATGGCTTCAGGCGCCATGGATTTAGCCCAATAATTTGTAGCCAAACAGTTTTTTGAGCTGGCGATACCTGCTTCCCAACCAAGCTCTTTTGCCAGTTCTAATCCTATATTTCCATAATATTCACCGCTGTCGGAATGCAGAATATAATATCCAATTGATAGCTTATTAAGTAATTTAACAGCATTAGTATCTTTCTTTATATCGCTATATTCAACTAATAAAGAATCAAGCAGCTTTCTCCCTTCTTTAGCAGCGTTTACAAAAGTACTACTAAAAACAAGCATGATAAGCAATATCAATGTGAATATTTTGCGATAGATAACGACCTCTGCTCAACAAAGATTAATAATAATTAACAATATATAGTAAACCACAATAATTTCATAATAAAATCAACAATGGAATTGATTTATCTTACTTTTTCCATCGCCCACTGGAATATTTTTAGGTATTTGAATGCCGATCTCTCCGAAGAAAAGTCCTGTTCCATCGCATTATTTCTAATTATGTCCCAGTGAGGTTGATCATTATATAAGGACAAAGCTCTGGACATGGCATAATCGAAATCTTCGGCGTTATAGTGCCAAAAAACGAACCCAGTTCCCGTTTTAGTTTCTTTAGAATATTCAAAAACTGTATCTGCCAATCCTCCTGTAGATCTTACTATAGGAATAGTGCCGTATTTCAAGGCATACATCTGAGTAAGCCCACAAGGCTCAAACCGTGATGGCAGCATCAGGAAATCGGAGCAGCAGATCAGTTTATGAGCCAGATTATTATTATAACCAATATAAATAATTGTCTTATTGTGATATTTCCAAGCCAGATAGTTGAAATAATCCTCATAATGCCTATCTCCGGAACCGAGCAGCACGAAACGGAATTTATCTTCTATCAAATGCTTTTCTAAGAAATTCATTAACAGATCTATACCTTTCTGCTCTGTAAGACGCGTTACCATACCTATCAATGGTTTATCAATATCATCAGATTTAATGATGCCATATTCTTTCAGGAAAGATTTTTTATTATGTTTCTTTTTTTCCAGGTTGCTGATTCCATAATTATGGTATATCATACTGTCGGTTTCGGGGTTCCATTCCTCGTAATCGGCTCCATTTAACTCCCCTATTAAATCGCTGCCCCTATGATTCAATATATCGTGCAATCCCTCACCAAAATAAGGCGAACGAATTTCATGGGAATAATTCGGGCTAACAGTAGTAATTTTATCAGCAAACATAATCCCAGTCTTCATAGCATTTACAGAGCCATTCAACTCAAACCATGATCCTGGATAAAACTGAGCCATCCCGAAGCCGGATAGTTCCATAGCTCTTTGGGGATTGAACCATCCCTGATATGCCAGATTATGAATAGTTAAAATACCTGCAGAATTAGCAAACAAAGGATCGGTGGAGTACTGGGATTTAAGGAAAGCCATTGCAAAAGCAGCGTGGTAATCGTGGGCATGAACAATATCAGGCTTGAAATTCAATACTCTTGCCACTTCGAAAATAGCCCTGCTAAAGAAAATGAATCTACGGTCGTTATCCCAATACTCATTTGGATCGCCATATATACCCTCTCTGTTGTAATAGTCGTTATTTTCAATAAGATAAACAGGCACATCGGAACCCGGCAGATAGCCATACCAAAGCCGTGCAAATTCAACCCAATTACTAATAGGCACATATAATACCAGGTCAGTTGGCTTGAAACCGAATATATCTACATTCAAATGTTTGTATTTGGGCATTACAATCATGGGGTGAAGCCCGTGTTTCTTCCACTGTCTGGACAAAGCAGAAACAACATCTGCCAAGCCCCCTGATTTTGCTAAAGGCGTACATTCTGCTGATGCAATTAATATATTCATAATCTGTTTTCCATAAAAACCTAATTTTGAAAAAATACGAATATAAAATGTAAATATAATATTGGTAATATCAAAATAATTGTTTCTATATATGCCTTTTTATGATGAAATTTGGAAGAAATCATATAAATAATTGTTCGCAATCTTTCATTATATTGCGATATTCTTGTTTGGCAAGAAAAAATATCTTATTTTTATTTATGAGGTGGACATATATAAGTAAAATAGTTATCAAAGTGGCTAATGGCAGATTCGCATAATACCTGCGATTCAAACAACCCAAAAACTGTGGAACCACTACCGCTTAGAAGAGATAATATGGCACCTTCGGAATACATTTTTTCTTTTATATATTTTATTTGGGGGAATTTTCTTAGTATTGATCCCTCAAAATGATTGAAGACTTTTTTCTTTAATATATTCGGATCTAAAAGGGATTTTTTTATTATTTCTTTCAGATCGGAAGGAGTTCTTTGAACTAAATCATGATCAAGATGCTGATAAGCCCATGCTGTAGAAATACTGATATTTGGTTTGATCAGAGCTATCCACCAGGGTGAAGTAAACTCGAAATGCTTAAGTTTTTCCCCTCGACCACGAGCAATGGCGGCGCCATCTGAAAGAAAGAATGGTACATCCGAGCCAAGCCGCGAGGCGATATCATGCAGCATAGAGGAATTAGGAACAATATTCCATAGAGCAGCCAGTCCCTTTAATGTAATTGCTGCATCAGAGCTGCCGCCACCAAGTCCTGCACCTGATGGAATATTTTTTTTTAGATGAATTTTACAACCGGGAGTATCCGGAAAATTTTCTTTTAAAAGAATTGTAGCTTTGTAAACCAGATTGTCTTCTTGAGGGATACCCATATCGGGGAATGAGCTTACTGTAATGTCATCATCTTGTTCGAAAAGAAGGTCATCCGCAAGACAGGTCCTGAGAAACATAGTATTAAGCTCGTGGTAACCATCGCCTCGCTTGTAAAGTATCTCAAGACCCAGATTTATCTTAGCGTATGCTTTCAGTATTATCATAATATTTATTAAAAATGAATACAAAAAAAGAAATATCATACCAACAGGAATTACTTAGAAAAGGAATACACTTATGTTCCCTATCTATTCCTGTGGGTTATGCTTTGACCGATAAAGAATTGGCTTTAAGCATTCTTATCCCTATTACAATAATAGTGGTTTTATTTGACATATTAAGCCAAAAAATTGAAATATTCAGAAAAGTGATCAATTTCTTATTCGGCGCCATGCTTAGAGAACATGAGTTACAAAACGAAAAACTATCTTTGAATGGTGCCTCGTGGGTAATGATATCTTCTGTTATTACTGTACTTATTTTCCCAAAGATTATTGCTGTTACTGGCTTTGCTATACTTATCATATCAGATACTACAGCAGCATTATATGGCAGAAAATTTGGCAAAACTCCATTTTTCAATAAAAGTGTAGAAGGCTCGGTAGCTTTTGCCATATCTGCATTTATTGTAGTTATTATAGTATCAATAGTCCATAATATGCCATGGACTTATTATATATTTGGTTTTATAGGAGCTATAGCAGCAACCTTAGTAGAAGCAGCCTCGAGTTACCTAAAAATTGATGATAATTTGACAATCCCCATTTGTTACGGTATAGTCGTATGGATTGGTGCCATTCTCTCTGCTTTGATCGGATACCCCTTTCTATGAATATTTTTTTACAGGTAATTAACATAATAAAAAAAAATCTTTTTTATTTGTTATTAATATAAAAAGTCATTATATTAATGATAATTATTCTTTTTTCTTTTTAGGAGTAAGTCATTTATGAAAAGGAAAATTTACGCGATAATAGCTACGCTGGTATTTATTCTTCCAATTACACTTTTATCTCAATATCAGATAGACAGATATGTAATTGGTAATGGTGGCGGCACATCATCAAACGATAACTACTCAGTATCTATGACCATAGGTCAGCCAGTGGTAGGAATTACCGAAAACGACGACATAACTGCTCTACTTGGATTCTGGCACACTTTAAACCAACTTTCTGCTCTTGAGATCATCCTTCCCGGTAACGCATGGAGTATTATTTCTAGTTATATTATACCTCAGATCACAGATATAGAGATGATGCTTGAAGATATCGAAACTAACATGCTGATCCTGAAAAACAACGAAGGTAATATGTATTTCCCCGCATTAGGGATTAACAGCATTTACAATTGGGACGTTTTGGAAGGGTATAAAATTTATATGGTGAACCAAGACGTATTAACTATTGAGGGATTAAGAGTTAACCCTGTATCAACTCCAATACCGCTTGAGACCGGATGGAATATAATTTCTTATCTCAGAACTACTTCAATGAGCGTTGTAACAGCTTTTGAAGGTATTGTAGATGATATTTTAATAGTCAAAAACTCAGCAGGAGATATGTATTTCCCCGCTCTGAATATCAATTCACTCGGGCAGATGAACCCAACCGAGGGTTATAAAGTTTATTCTTATAATAATGTAGATTTGTACTATCCTGCTAATGGATTTCCTCGCAGACCTGCAGGCAATCTTACACCAAAAGCTAAAAGATTATTCCCCGAAGTACAAAAAACAGGTAGCAGCTCTACCATATTTGTTAATATGGGCGAAAGCTATGATGGCAATGAAATTGGAGCTTTTACTACCGAAGGACTACTCGTGGGTAGTGGCATGATACACGAAGGAATTTCTGCTATTAATATCTGGGGCGATAATTCAATAACAGAGCTTATTGACGGGGCAAGAAGTTCTGAGCCAATATCTTTCCAAATGTTAGATGTAGCTTCGGGCGAAAAGCATGACATCCACATTAAGAATATTGAAAGTATAATAAGCAACGATTTTATGGAAGATTACTATTATCAGGAAAATGCTATTCATTATGCAAAAGGTTATAATCCTGAAAGCGGGTATCCAACGGATGTTTCTCTGAAGAATTCTCCAAATCCTTTTGCAGATATGACTTATATTCAGTACTCCTTGCCGGCAACAACAGATGTTGTCTTAGAAGTTTATGCTATGGACGGAAGACTTGTTTTCTCTAAAAAGATCAATGACCAGCAAAAAGGAAATTACTCTGAGACATTTAATGCAGAATTGATGCCAAGCGGTATGTATCTAATTAAAATGAACACAGAATTCGGACATTACGTATCAAATATGTCTATTGTGAAGTAGATTATTTCACTTATATTTAGCAATATTGAGGGGAAGGTTTTTATACTTCCCCTTTTGCTTTAAGTGAACATTACCAAATTCCGATCCGGGACTTTTGCAAAATTCAATTATTGATACTACCCCAGCCCTCGCTTAAAAAATAGAAAAGATCATAGAAAAAAATCTTAAGAGCCAGTTTCAAAAGCTGGGGAGAAAGAGTAAAATGGAATAAAATATGTTTATTTTGGATACAAATTAGGAAATTAGTATTTTCAGATGTTACATTAGATAATTATGAAGAATATTAAATTCGGAAGCTGTTATGAAAAAAGTTATTTTCGCATTATTCTTTTTTACTTCTTATGT
>CAYQTZ010000118.1:0-7878 GCA_964420565.1 uncultured Hyphomicrobiales bacterium | reverse complement strand
AGTTTATGATGAGAATACATCTGAAACAGAATTTGAGGTATCCGGATTAAGTGCCAACACACAATACTATTGGAGAGTAAAAGCTACGAATGACGATACCGAAAGCGAATGGTCGTCTGTATGGAACTTCTCAACTGAAGATTCAGAAATACAGGATTGCCCATGGACTTATGTGGACCAGACAGGAAGCAATGCTTCAATTATAGTACAATTTAGTATAGAACCAACCATTGGCAACAGAGATATTGCTGATGGAGATGCCATCGGTGCATTCTTTACTGATGGAGATGATGAGCTATGTGCCGGATTTGCTGTATGGGATGGTGGAAATATGGGGATAACTGTCTGGGGAGATGATCCATATACGACCGAGAAGGACGGTTTTGAAACTAATGAAACCTACATATTGAAAGCATGGGATGCACAAAATGGGGTAACGCTAAATGCTATTTATACTGTTAGCTCTGGACCAACCAGCTTTTCGAGCGATGCCTTAACTTTTCTGGCAAGTTTTTCTACTCAGCTTACTCCACCGACACCAACTTCTCCAGAAGATAACAGCACAGAAGTCAGTACATCGCCTTCTCTTTCCTGGACAGAGATAAGTGCAGCAACATCTTATCAATTACAAGTATCCACCGAAAGCGATTTCAGCACAACAATAGTTGATGACAACACTTTAACAACTGAATCTTATGATATTACCGATCTTAGTTATTTGACAGAATACTTCTGGCGATTGAAATCATTGACATCCGGGGATGAAAGCGATTGGTCTGATATATTCAGCTTTACTACTGAAGCAGCTCCTGTGCCTTGGGAAGTAACTAACCAGACAAGTCGCAATGCTCAAATAATCTGCCAGACAAGTATTGATCCACAAATTGGCGATAGAGATTTTGCAAGTGGAGACGCTATTGGTGCATTCTATACTGATGACAATAATCAGCTTGCCTGCGCCGGCTATGGAGTATGGGATGGCTCGAATATGGCTATCACTGTCTGGGGTGATGATCAATATACAGACGACAAGGATGGGTACTCAACCAATGAATCATATATGTTCAAAGCATGGGATGGTCAAACAGGCGAAGAGTATAATGCACAGTTTACAATATCTTCAGGACCTACAGCTTACGTAGATGATGGATTAACTTATCTTGGTAGCTTTGCCGGAGTGAACGAGATCACTCAAACCTTTTCATTCTCAGGTGGATGGCAGATGATCTCTGCTTTCGTAGAGCCGCAGGATACTGATATTGAAGTAATAATGCAGCCAGTAGAAGATAATTTACTGATAATGAAAAATGGAGCGGGTGATATTTATATGCCATCACTTGGAATTAACAATATTGAAAACTGGGATATACTTCATGGTTACAAGGTATATTTAACAGCTACGGAAACTCTTGATATAACTGGTCTTTTGCTTGATCCTGATTTATATCCTTATGAATTATCTTCTGGTTGGCACTTAATATCTTATATTCGCAACAGCTCTTATGATGTAGAAGCTGCTTTGGCTGATATTGAAGATAATCTATTGATCTGCAAAAATGGAGCTGGTGATATTTATATGCCATCACTGAACATTAACAATATTGATGAGATGAATCCGAATGAGGGTTATCAAATCTATCTTACATCTTATGACGAGCTTACCTATCCTGCTAATGGAAGCCCCCGCAAGGCATATACAGGCGATAGGTTACTGACTCCAAAAGCTGAAAGGATCACTCCTCATCACTCAAATACGGGAAACAACATGACGCTCATTGTCGAAGCTGGTAACATCCCTGAAAGGTCTGAGATTGCCTTGCTGACAGAAGACAGAATGGTAGTTGGAAGCGGTGTTGTTCATAATGGATCTTCAGCAATTACTATCTGGGGCGATAACGATATGACTAAGGAAAAAGATGGTGCATCATTATTTGAAAATATCTCCGCTGAACTATGGAACAGCAAAACAAAAGAGCTCAGCGAATTGCCTTTGAACAGCTTCTCAGATATGATTGATAATAGAAAATCAAAACATCTTCAATATTATCCTAACTCAGTAGTGCTGGCACGCAGTAGCGTTGAAGTATCAGGTATATCTAATGAATTGCAACTGTCAGTAATCCCGAACCCTGTTACTTATGCTTCATATTTAGAGTACAATATTCCAAATGATGCTTATGTAACTCTGAAACTATTTTCTGCTACTGGCGAGTTAGTACAAGTCATATTAGCTCAAGACCTGAAAGCAGGCAAGCACAGAATTGAATTAGAAAGCACAAAACTTCAAAGCGGAGTTTACAATCTACAGCTTAATTCAAATGGAATGAGAGCTGATGAAATGATCGTGGTAATTAAATAATGTATGCTCCAGACAAACATCCTTTTCGCAAATTTGTGATTAATTTTACTATTTTTATCCTTCCGAAGGCACGAGAAGCCTTCGGAAGGATTTATCAATGAGCAAAAAAGTTATAACGCATCTTGTATTTTTTTCCCTGAAACAAATTGTGATGATCTGAGAATAAAACGCAACGGAAGCTTAGCAGACTTTTTAATTCCAATCCTTGGTGTTGTAAGAATTTCATCTTCTGATATATCGCCCTCATTCTGAATGAATAGATCTTTGCTGCAAGCGGAGCTGCCGTAATCCTGCAATGTAAATCCAAAAGCTTTCGAGAGATTGCCAGGACCTTTGCAAAGAGTTCTTATATTGCAACTGCCTCTGTTTTCAGCCATTTTTTCTAAACCGAGTATTGGCTGGGCTGCTCTGAGCAAAACACCGCAGCCCTTCCCTTTGTACTCACAGATAATATTGGTGCAATAGTGCATACCATAGATCTTATAAACATAAATCACACCTCCCTTCTCGAACATTACTTTGTTCCTCGCCGTTATTCCGCGTGCTGAGTGGCTGGACTCATCTCCAGTCGATAGATAAGCTTCCGTTTCCACAATTTTAGCTACTAAAATAATTCCATCTTTAATTCTAACGAGATACTTGCCTATCAGAGATTTTGCCACATCTTCTGTTTTCCTTAGAAAATACTCTTGCGTCAAAGATTTAGTGAAATTTATCCTAAACCTTGATTCTACTGTTTTGCTCATAGTCAAAATAATTTCTGAACAAATACTTCAAATTGTAAGATTAAAATAATGAAACTATATGAATTGAAAAAAACTGTTTTAAATATTGGCGATCTTTGTATCGAAAATGCAGTAGTTCTGGCACCGATGGAGGGCATTACGGATCTCCCATTTCGGCTGATCTGCCGCGAGCTTGGAGCAGATATCGTCTATTCGGAATTTATTGCTGCTGAGGCACTAATAAGGGATGCAGTGCGGTCTTTTGCTAAAATGAAAATTGCAGAGCTGGAACGCCCCGTCGTAATCCAGATATTTGGTAGCAAGTTAGAATCTATGGTAGAATCTGCAAAAATTGTTGAGGATGCTGGAGCAGATATTTTAGACATCAATTTCGGTTGCTGGGTCAAAAAAGTAGTTAGAAATGATGCGGGCGCGGCATTCCTGAAAAATCCTGAACGCATGGCAGAAGTAGTTAGCGCATTGAGCGAAGCCGTTTCTATACCAGTAACTGCTAAGACTCGTCTGGGATGGGATAAAGATTCCATAGTGATCTTAGAAGTCGCACAAATGCTGGAGCAGGCAAATTGCAAAGCTTTAGCCGTTCACTGTCGCACACGGGATATGGCTATGCGTGGCGAAGCTGATTGGAGCTGGGGAGCAAAGATCAAGTCCATGCTAAAAAGTATGCCACTGATAATAAACGGGGATATCAAATCTGCTTACGACGCTAAAAGAGCTTTCGACGAAACTAACTGCGATGGCATTATGATAGGCAGGGCCGCTATTGGCAATCCTTTCTTATTCAAGCAGGTTAAAGATTACCTGAACAGTGGCATCGAACCAGGTCCAAATTCTCATACTGACAGCATTAGAATTTGTAAAAAGCACCTTGATCTAACGCTTGAAGTAAAAGGAAAGCCACGCGGCATATTCGAGTTCCGAAAGCATTATTCGGGCTACCTCAAAGGTCTTCACAGCGCTTCGCATATACGCCAGATGCTCGTCCAGTTAATGGAATATGATGAAATAATTGATACACTTGATAAATACGATGCATATCTTACTGAAAAGAACAAAGATCATTTATCATAGATCATATCTTGCCTTGAGGAAGAAATTTGGAATAGTTCGTCTTTTGCTGTTGTTCAGGTACTGCAATTCGTACCAACCTTCGAGCTGAATGGTAAGGTAGTCTCCAAAAAATATTTCAACTAATGCCTCTGGTCCCCATGAATGCTGAGAGAATTCACCAGTGCTTAGTGCGCTTACTTTTTTGCCGAGATTAGCCTGTGTGAAATCATAGAATCGCAAGCCACTACCTATCTTATATCTTTCGTTATCATCTATTAGCAGAAGGACTTTGATGAATTTTTCCAAACCACTGCTTTGGGGAAATTCAGAAAATGTATCCCAGTAAAGCACCCCCCGCTCGAAATATCTTAGGATAGCTCTGGAATGAATAGTAAGGTTTTCTGTTAGAAATACATAAAGAGAATCGCGATAGCTTATCTGCCGGTAACTGAAACTTTGCACTGAGGGCGATACATCCTCGAAATCATATATCGTATAATTGGCAAGTATCTCGAAATATGGATTATATCTCAATAATTCATTTCTATAATCGAATGATGCATTTATTCTGTAAATCCTGTTCCAGTTGTTCATGGCGCTGCGCTGTGATCTCAGAAATACAAGATGTCGTAGCTGAATTTCTGCGTTTATAGCTGCTGTCAGGTATTGCGAAAATCTATGGGCATAACCCAAAGTAACTATTGAAGAGAATTCATCTCTGTCGTCATTGTTCTCTTCGCTGGGAGTGTCATATTCGAAAAGCGAAACAGAGTAATCATAATAGATAGAGTCCCTATTGGTTAACTTCCACATACCCTCAAGTATAAACTCCGTTCTCGAGGACGAATTATCTCTTTGGTTTTCTCTTGATCTAAGCTGATTTTCGTCCTGCTCGCTTATATCGAATTTTTTATTGATACCGTTGTCTTCATCTCTGACATCAAATGAGATGCCTGCTTTATGGGAATATTCATTGGTCAGATAGGTGATCTCAGTAGCGAAGCCGAGTTGGATTTCGGTTAGATCCTTATAGACATTTGATATTGCAAGATCGCTGATCGGCTTGTCGTACTGGCGGTTTACATCTAACTTGCTAAAGCTGATCCTTGCGTCAGCTAATAAATTTTTTGCTAACGACACATCAACATCAAGAAGGGTATTAATCTTTTTTTCCAGGCGGCTTTCTACTGAATAATCCATAATATCTGCCATAGAATATTTATTAAGGAAATCTCTGTTCAATAGTTTATAACGAAGTGATGCGCCTAAGGCATTTTCATTGTCGTATATTCTGCCTACATCTGCCAACCAGTTGATCTCTGCGTTTACGCGATTGAAATCTAACGAAAGGTATTCACTGTTTACGCGTGAAGAGATTTTGTAATCATACAAATCCAAACCCTTGGTGCCAGCAGATAAATTGAAGATAGGACCAGTAGATGTATGACCTGTCTGAGTGTTCTGTTCCAATCCTCCGAGTGCTTCTATGAAAAGATTTTTTAATGGGAAATATTTTAAACCGGCTTTACCGTTCAATCTCTCTAATCTGTTTAATTGGAGCGAGCGGGAATCTGATGATAATAGCCAATTATGCTTGACAATTAATGAAAAATTATCAACAATATCATAATTATAATCTAAGAGCAACATCTGGTCATCACGAAAATTTGAGCCAGTAGCTTTTATGGTACTTCCGCGATAATTCTGAAGTAATTTCAAATTACCAAGCCCAATATCCATATCAAAGAAAGCATTTCCGTTAAAAGTAAAAGTGTTCGCTATTCTTTCAGATCGCAATTCTATTCTGTTAATCTGTGGGATACTGTCTGCTGGCAAATCAGAAGATGATAGCTGAGCCCATGATACGTAAGAATTAAAGAAAACACAGACTATACATAATACACAAACTCTGATATATAGTCTGCTTGTCATATCACTATAATTCTTTTATCTGATTCAAATTCAGCAATCCTGCATAACACAAATTCTTGTAAGAAATTGTCATTTCTTTAATTACGATGCTTGACTCTTTAACTAAGAGCTTTTTGCCGCTTTTTAAAGTGATAGTTGTGTCGTGCGAAGACTCTACCGTTTCGATTTCATCGGCATTAATAGTTATTTTATCGCCGGATATTTTAGTAAGCTCAATCATAAGTTGCTTTCAAGATTATTATTCATTGGATATTTCTCTAAGTAATGCCTGTTTTTCAATTTCGAGCTGGCGCAGTTTACGCTCCAGAGTATAAAGCTCTTCGGGCATGGAGTCAATTTCAATTCTCAATTTGCTTGCAGCTTCGTCTATCAGATCAATGGCTTTGTCTGGCAGAAATCTATCTGTGATATATCTTTCCGAAAGCTCAGCCGCCGCTACGATAGCAGAATCTGTGATCCTTACGCCGTGGTGCACCTCGTATTTTTCTTTCAATCCGCGAAGTATAGAGACGGTATCCTCGACGCTTGGCTCTTTGATATATACTTTCTGGAAGCGTCGCTCGAGAGCCGCATCTTTTTCTAAATGCTTTTGGTATTCATCCAGGGTAGTAGCTCCGATGCAATGCAGGTCGCCTCTGGCTAAAGCTGGCTTGAGAATATTGGCGGCATCCATACTGCCGGAAGTTGCTCCTGCTCCTATCAGAGTATGAATCTCATCAATAAATAGAATTATCTCGCCCGCAGAATCGGTAACTTCTTTTATTACAGCTTTTAATCTTTCCTCAAACTGCCCTCTGAAGCTTGTTCCTGCTACGAGTGTGCCCATATCGAGAGTAACTATTTGCTTAGTTTTCAAAGATTCGGGTATATCTCCGGAAATAATTCTTTGGGCTATACCTTCCACTATAGCAGTTTTGCCGACGCCTGGCTCGCCTATGAGTACTGGGTTATTCTTAGTTCTGCGGGATAGCACCTGAAGTACTCTGCGTATTTCATCTTCGCGGCCTATGACGGGATCAATTTTACCCATACGCGCTTCTTCGTTCAACTGTCTGCCGTATTTTTTCAATGCCTGATAGCTTTCTTCGGGGTTTTGTGAGGTAACTCTCTGAGAGCCGCGGATATCTTTAAGCATATTATAAATGGTTTGTTTATTCATCCCATTGTTCCTTATCAGTTCGCCTACTCTGCTTTTGCTTTCGGCTAATGCAATGAACAGATGCTCGGTACTTACATATTCATCTTTTAGAGCATCAGCTTCTTTCTTTGCAGAATGAAAGACTTCAGTAAGTTGGCGCGAAGCAAAATGTTGAAGCGAACCCGAAACCTTCGGTAATTTCTCTAATAATTCATTGATCTTGATCTTGATATTATTAACAGCAGCTCCCGCTTTTTTTAGCATATCATTGACGAGTGAGTCAGAGTCCTGGATCAACGCCGCAAAAAGATGCACCGGCTCTATTGATTGATTGCCGTAACCTTCTGCTATTTCTTGTGCTTGCTGTACGCTTTCCTGTGCTTTAACTGTAAATTTTTGAAAATTCATATTTCTTCAAATTATTGTTGTTAATAATCAAATTGTAATTATTATGAATAAATAGTTGTAAATTTATTGCATATTCTATATCTTGAAAATAGAAATTTATTTTATTATCAACATAAAATTTTTTTTTGAACTTAATACTATATGAACAGGCAAGAATTCAAAGATATAACTAACAGCATTAACAAGACTCTTCCCGAAGAGCCAAACCTTATACATATAATCATCGGAATTTTTGTTACAGGTAA
>CAYQTZ010000117.1:0-7881 GCA_964420565.1 uncultured Hyphomicrobiales bacterium | reverse complement strand
ACTTCCCCGCTTGGCAAGAGGGGATCGAGGGGTGTTTGTGAAAAAATATATCCGAAATCATCATTTGTTGTCAATTCTTTCTAACTCCTTTATTTTCGTTGTGGAGTCAAAAGTTGTAAAATTATTGAAAAAGAAGCTTTTCTGCTCATCTTGTCGAAAAAAATAAATTGGATAATATCAATATTTTTGCTTTCATTTGGAATATACATTTTTACAAATTGGAGAAAACTATGTTTGAGCAGCAGAAAAAAGAAATAGAAGAATTATCCGAAAGATCAAGTCAGATACGGAGGTATCTTTGACATTGATAACAAAAAAGAAGAAATAAAGACTCTCGAAAAAAGCACTCAAAAGGATGACTTATGGGACGACCCACAGGAAGCACAGAAGATAATGCAGGAAATATCTGGTCTGAAAGACTGGATAGAAATGTGGGAAAAAGCTAATTCCAAAGTAGAAGACCTCGAAGCGCTTATAGAACTCGCCGAAGAAGCCGAAGAAGAATCCATGGAAAAAGAAATTGACGAGGAGATTGCTGATACTAAAAAGGTAGTTACAAATCTTGAAGTTCGCAATTTGCTCTCGGGCAAAGACGATAAGCGGGATTGCCTGCTGGCTATCAACTCCGGAGCTGGTGGCACTGAGGCACAGGACTGGTCGGAGATGCTTTTGCGGATGTACTCCCGATGGGGCGAGCGGCATAATTACAAAGTATATCTCGTGGACGAACTCGAAGGCGACGGGGCTGGTATAAAGTCTGCAACTATTGAGATACAAGGTCCTCATGCTTATGGCTATCTGAAAGGTGAAAGCGGTGTGCATCGTCTCGTAAGAATATCTCCATTCGATTCAAATGCACGAAGGCATACGTCCTTTGCTTCAGTTTTTGTCTATCCTGTAATAGATGATGATGTTGAGATTGAAATTAAAACAGACGATATTGAATGGGATACTTTCCGGGCTGGCGGCAAAGGTGGGCAGAACGTAAATAAAGTGGAAACGGCTGTACGGCTGCGCCATATTCCTTCGGGTATTGTAGTTGCCTGCCAGCAGGAACGGTCGCAGTCTCATAATAAAGATCTTGCTATAAAAATGCTGAAAGCACGATTATATCAGAAAAAGATAGAGGAAGAGGAAGCAGAAAAAGCCAAAGTGGAAGGCAAGAAGATGAAGATAGAATGGGGCAGCCAGATACGTTCATACGTTTTTATGCCTTATACTATGGTTAATGACCACAGGACCGAAACCAAACGCACAGATATCCACGCCGTAATGGATGGCGATCTCGACGATTTTATAAAAGCATATTTATTATTACAGAATGAAATGGAATAAAAATGAAAAAAATGATCTTCATTATTCTTGGTATAGTAATGCTTGCGGGATGTTTTCCAGCCTCGTTCAAATCTTTGACTTTCCCTGATCCTGAATATAAAGGGAAAACGTATCAGAAATTTTGCGTTGCCTGCTATATCGAAGATGACACATACCTTAGACAGTTATTTGAAGGTCAATTCAAAGAAGTCTTTTTCCAGAATGGATATTATTGCGAGGAAAGTATTAGATTATTCCCACCAACCCGCGATTGGTCTGATGAAAAAATACATGAAACTTTAAACGCAGAAGGATATGATGCTTATCTTTTAATAACTACAAGGGAACAATATACCGTTACGGACTTCATCCCAGCACAAAAAACAATTCAAACAACTGAACATACCGAGAAAGCTGAAAAAGATGAAAAAGACAAGAAAAGCAAAGAAAATAAAGATAAAAATGATGAAGAAATAGTTAGAATAGAAACAGTAATCAAGGAGACTCCTGCACATATCCAGAATAACGCTTATGTTACGGTGGAGATAAAACTTATTGATGTAAATACATCAGATGTTGCTTGGGTGAGCTACCTGAAATCCAACGATGGCAAAGGGCTATTCTTTGAATCATTATATAATAAAAACAAAGCTGAGCAAATAGCCGAAAACACTTTATATAATCTTCAGAAAGATGGTTTTATTAAAATTCATAGAGAAAAATAATGAAAAGAACTGCAATAATAATGGCAGGTGGCTCCGGCGAAAGGTTCTGGCCACTGAGCAGAAAGAGTAAACCCAAACAGTTGCTTCCGCTTGCCTCCAAAAAGACGATGCTAAGGGAATCAATAGAGCGCATATCGCGCATTATTCATCCTGAAGATATTTATATTATTACTGGAAGTTTGCTTCTCGAGTCAATCAGACAGGCATTGCCGATGTTGCCGGCGGAAAACGTAATAGCCGAGCCGTATAAGCGAAACACTGCTCCCTGCCTTGCTCTCGGAGCTGCATTTATTGCGGAGAAGTATTCAGATGAGTATAAACCAAACGAAATATCTATTGCCGTGCTTACCGCAGACCAAAAGATAATGCCTAATGAGGCCTTTGAGAAAACTGTGGACGAAGCTCTTTTTTATGTGGAGAATAATGCAGTACTTGGCACTATAGGGATATTGCCAAGTCGCCCGGAAACTGGTTATGGCTATATCGAAGTTGATAAGCCATTTGACTATGATAAGAACAAAGTGCAGATAAAGAAAGTGAAGAGATTTTGCGAAAAACCTGATGAAGAGACTGCTAAAGAATTTGTAAAAGCTGGAAATTATCTGTGGAACAGCGGGATGTTCTTCTGGCGATTGGATGTTTTTATTGATGAGATGGCTAAAGCTCTGCCCGATGTTGGTGGTAAGATAGGCGAGATGAGCAGTTGCTATACTAAATGGACTACTAAGGCATTGCCTGAGCCGCTAAAAACTGTTGCTCCGATATTCGAGAAATTTCCAGATGTTTCCATAGATTATGGATTAATGGAAAAGTCAAAAATTGTAGTGGTAGCCAAAGCACTTTTTGACTGGGATGACATCGGTTCGTGGGATTCTTTGGAAAGAGTAAGGAAACCCGACGAAAATGGCAATATACTGGTTGGGAAAACGGCACTCGTAGATGTAACAAATTCTGTTGTAGTCAATTATTCATCAGAAAAAAAGATGATAGCCACTGGTGTTGGACTTGACAATGTAGTAATAGTTTTAACTGATGATGCCGTTATGGTATGCCCAAAAGATAAAGTGCAGAATGTTAAGCAAATTGTTTCATTAGTTAAAGAAGAGGGCGATTGGACATAGCTCATGCAATACTAATGTCATGTCAACATAAATAAACAATAATCAAGAATGATTGTTCTACTAATAATACAATAAACTTATAGATCAATCATTCCTGAATGACCGCCAATTATTATTTGACATGACACTAAGTACATTTTCTGCTTTTTTCTTGCTATATTTGCAGAAAACTAATGGGACTTTGGATGAATATATTTTTTAAAATAGTAATTTTTTTAATAATAGTAAGCAATCTTACTGCTAATACTACTATTGACTCTCTACAATTAGAGATTAAAAATGCAAAAAATGATTCAATAAAAAAAGTTTATTTCCAAAATCTAATCAATTATACAACAAATCGTTATTCAGATAAAGCTCAGGTATATATTGATCAATATAAGAAATTTGGCGAGAATATCAATAATGATGTTATTGTTCTCCATGCCGAGCAGTTCAGGGCTATTTTGTTTGCCCGAACAGGCAAGATAAAGGAATCCAATGAATTACTTTTAAATATCTTACCAGAAGTCAAAGCAACGAATACTCCCCAATTGATAGCAGGAAATTATAATCTGATAGGCACTAACTACAATCGCCTCGGTAAATTCAGGTTAGCGGCAGAAAATCTGAATAAATCAATAGAAATTTCCAAAAAACACAATATCAATAGTATGCTGGGTAATAATTATATCATTATGGGTATTCTGAATTCCGATATGGGGCAGTACAGCGAAGCCGAGCAATACTATTTAAAGGCAATAGATATCTATTCTAAGTTGAAAGATAATGATATGTTAGGATTGATATATAATAATTTAGCATCAATATATACACAAAATAAAGATTACGAACTTGCATTGGATTATTATGATAAATCCGTAGAAATTGATCTGGCAGAGGGAGATAGTACAGGTCTGGCTATTAACTATCATAATATTGGTGCAACGATGCACAGCATGGGTAATAAACAAAAAGCGTTTGAATATATTCTCTTATCCAAGGAGATAAAAACAAAAATTGGTAATAAAATAAGTATCGCTATCTCAGATGTTGCTCTTGGAGAAATGTATATGATCGAAAGAAATTTCATCAAAGCGATATCACACCTCAGGCAAGCTGAAAAAGTTTTAGTCGAGGAAGGGATCAATCAGAAATTGTTAAACACATATATTTTATTAGATTCAACCTATAAATTGCAAGGGAATTATATAAGAGCTTATGAGTATTCAAAAAAATTCAGCGATCTGAAAGATAGTATCTATACGAAAGATCAGACACAAATAGTATCGGAACTCAATGCCAGATTCGATCTTGAGAACAAAGAGAAAGAAAACGAGATATTGCGTATAAAAAATGAGCAGCAAAGTATATTCGTTATTGTTGCTATTATTATTATTGTCCTTGTTGCAATATTCAGCATTTTACTCTACTATAAAAACAAAAAGATACAAAAGATCAATAACGATCTTATTGAAAATAAGAAAAAAATTGAAGAGCAAAATTATCAGTTGGAGACTATGAACATAGAGCTTGATGCTATTAATAAAGAACTGATCCATACCAACGATGAACTAAAAGAATTGAATACAACAAAGAACAAATTCTTCTCTATCATATCCCATGATCTGAAGGGACCCGTTTATGCTCAAAGCAGTATTGTTTCTATTATTGCTGATGATTATGATCGCTTGAGCGATGATGATAAGAAAGAATATCTTGCTCTTTTGAATGATTCTACTACCCATACGTCTCATCTGCTCGAAAATTTACTTACATGGGGCAGGTCGCAAATGGGGGAAATTAGTGTCAATTTCGATGACTTTGACCTTCATGCAAATATTGAGCAAACAGTATCTTTGCTAAGATCAAATGCAAATCTTAAAAACATCACTATCGAGAGTAATTGCCCGGAAAATACGATGATCCATGCTGATCCAAATCTGATTTCAACAGTGATACGAAACGTTACCAATAATTCTATCAAATTCACTCCAGATGGCGGCAGGATCAAGATTGAGTATTCTAAACCAAATGAAAAAGAACATTTGCTTATAATTAGCGATAACGGCGTTGGGATGAGCGAAAAAACGGCAAAAGATCTTTTCCGTTTAGACAAAGCTAAATCCACACCAGGCACAAAAGATGAAAAAGGCACCGGGCTTGGGCTTATAATAGTCAAAGAGTTCATAGATAAGCACAATGGCAGTATATGGGTGAAAAGCGAAGAGGGAAAAGGCACTAAGACATTTTTTACTATTCCTACAACTATCAATTCGGAGCATTAATCTATACAGAGTACATCTCTGTCATCAAAAGAACTTTTGGGGAATACTGTTTCTAACATATCTACATATAGCCTTATGAATTCTCTGATATCACTAAGAAATCCAACTGGGCTGATAGTAAAATGGCGGAGCAGATGCCCGAGTTTATCAGGGATATAGGGGAAAATCTTCTGCAGGTCCATTATTCGGTAATTATAAAAAGCAGATCCATCATTTCTTGACAATGAGTTCTTTACACTATCTGAAATATTTTTATTCTTAAGCACGGAATCGAAAGTAATAATCCCTTTGCCAACGGCATATACTAAAAGATTGCCTAAGCTCCAAAGATCAAAATCCGTTACGTCCTGATTCAAATCGAAATCTATCCATCTGAATTTCCCCGTTCCCTTTTCTATGATTATATGATCATTACGTATATCCCCATGGCAAAGCCCGTTCAGATGAAGGAACTGAATAGCAAGTATGCTGTGGAGCAGTTTCCAGAGTATAGTGCCGAGATCGCTGTAAAAGTACTCTTCATGAGATTTTTTTATAGAAGGGATATAGTTAAATAATGTATCTCCCTTGATATAATCAATTATCCTGACATTATTGCCCTTTTCGTCAAGTCGTGTATATCCTTGCATGAATCGGGAGTCGCCACGTGTAATATTCAGTACTTTGCTTTCTTTGTCGGGATTGCGGTAGCATCTGATCTTCAGAATACTGATATGAGCATAGAATTCTTCATCGAAAACAGTTTTAAGAATTTTTCTATCTCCAGATTCCATTTCAATAGTGTCGAAGACCCAGTATTTTGGAGTTTCTTCAATGCCAAAGCGGGATTCGTGCATATTTCCTTTAATTATATAATACTTACCTCCGATACTTACCAAGTTGCCTCGTATTATTCGCATCAGGTCTGTAGTATCAGTAAAAATATTAAAACGGCGGGCTTTGGTGTCCCAGCCAGTTATTTCATTTACCTTATCTAACAGTTCCATTTTATTGATCATAAAAGCAGTCTATTATTTGGAATATATAAAAAATAGAAAATAATGCATACAACACAGTTATTTGCAATAATAATAAAATATATAGAAAGAAACCAAATTATTTGTTAGTGAACATTGCTTTGAAAATGTGTCCAGCCATATTCGGGTTTTCTTTCAAACGTCTGGAAGAATACCCATACCAGTCCTCACCATAAGGTACATAAATGCGAGTATTATGGCCACTCTTTAATATCTCATCGCGTCTTTGCTCTCGAACACCGAGCAGCATTTGAAATTCATATTTATCTTTTGGCAAATTATTCAGTGCTATATAGTCCTCTGCGTAGATGATCAGTGGCTCGTCGTGAGTGGCAATACCGATGTACATATCATTTTCCACAATCAAATTGAAGAGCTTTTTGTAATTATGCCGCACTTCTTCTTTGCCCTGATAAGCTATGCTTTCGGCTTCGCGATAGATACCCTTGCAAAGACGAATAGATGGCTTCATACCAATCAAAGATTTTACATCATCTATACTTCGGCGCATGTATGCCTGCAAAACTATGCCGACGTTATCGAAACCATCGGCACGCAGCTTCCGGTACAAATCTAAAGTTTTGTCTGTATAGGGAGAATTTTCCATATCGAGTCGTATTGATAAACCCTTGCTGTAAGATTTCGCAACTAATTTCTTGATGTTATTATAGGCAAAATCGAAATCTATGCCAAGCCCCTGAGAAGTAGGTTTTATAGAAAGGTATGATTTCAACTTGTAATCGTGAATAGCATCTATAACTCTGGAACTTTCCTCTGTAGCCTCAATTGCCTTTTCTTTATTATCTACAAACTCGCCAAGTACGTCAATAGTAGTCCAACCGCCCATAGCCATAAATTCTTTTGTAACCCGCACAGCGTCTTTTAGGTTATACCCGGCAATGTATTTCATCGCCACTTTTTTGATGATGGGTTTGGGTATCAATGGCATCGTTTTCACGATAATCTGATTCAATATTTCCATAATTCCTTCTTCACAAATTGCTTCATATACTAACCATTATAATATAATACAAAAATATACTTTTATTTCCTAAAATCTGAATTAAATTTAATTAAATATACTAACTTATCCTTTCTTCATTCATCTATTATGCACTAAAGCGGGGCTGATTTGAAACTAAATATTAAGAATCCGAGATATAAATTACTTGCAAAATAATCACTATCCGCATTGTGCAACGTATTTCAATTTCTGAAGCTCTGAATATTATAAGACCATTGCGAAAGTCCAAAAACGATCCCTCCCCGGCCCTCCCTTATAAATAAGGGAGGGAGTAAAACATTGATATGTAATATATTAACCTCCCCCATCTTTTAAGAGGGAGTTAGGGAGTGTTGGATCAATTAAGAATTACGAATTTAGAATTTAGAATGAATCGGATATATTTTTTCACAAACACCCCTCGATCCCCTCTTA
>CAYQTZ010000116.1:0-7912 GCA_964420565.1 uncultured Hyphomicrobiales bacterium | reverse complement strand
AGCTATAGTCTGCGAGAATATACCTGAAAATATCATTTACAAAGACATCGCTTTCATAAAAGTAAAAGATTCAAGAAAGGCTCTTGCTGAAATTGCCCACAAGTGGTATGATAATCCTTCTGAAGACTTGCAGATAATAGGAGTAACAGGAACGAATGGAAAAACAACAGTTACTTTTATCTTAAAATCAATTTTTGAACAAAATGGCATCAAATGCGGTATTATTGGAACTACTGGCATCATAGTAGGCGATGAGATTTTAAGGGCTACCCATACCACACCCGAATCTTTAGAACTCGCTTCCCACCTTAATTATATGAAGAACAAAGGAATAAAAACAGTGATCATGGAAGTATCATCCCATGCTTTGGTACAGAATAGAGTTTGGGGAATTGATTTTGCAGCGGCTTTGTTTACCAATCTTACTCATGAGCATCTGGATTACCACAAAACTCTTGAGGAGTATGGCTTAGCCAAAAAGATATTGTTTGATATGCTCTCTCAGTCAGCGGTAGCAATTGCACTTAATATATCAAAAGAATGTGAATTAATGCTAAGTAATTGTAAAGCTGCAAGAAAATATTTTGTTGGCAGGGATGGCAGTCCTGATATAATTATATCAAATGAACGAATGTATATTGACCGAAGTAAATTTGAATTAAAGATGAATGAAAAGAGACTATCTCTCGAAACTTTGCTGATAGGGAAATTCAATATTGAAAATGTTGCTATTGCATCATCTCTTGCTATAGCGATGGGGATTGATGATGATGATATTAAGAAAGGAGTTTTGACCACTTTGGGAGCTCCCGGCAGAATGCAAAGAATAGCTTTAATGAACGGTGCTGTTGGCATTGTGGATTATGCTCATACTCCTGATGCTCTTGAAAAAGCTCTTGCTGCCTGCAGGGAAGTGCTTGAGTCGTCTAAAAGTGCTGGCAAGCTGATATGTGTGTTCGGTTGTGGCGGGGACCGGGATAGAGCAAAGCGACCCAAAATGGGAGAAATTGTTAGTAGGGAATCAGATATTATTATTATAACAAATGACAATCCCAGAACAGAAGCCCCTGAGCATATCTTCAGCGAAATAATTGCTGGCTTGCAAAAAGATGCTGTTTATCATTTGGTACCAGATAGGAGGGAGGCAATTGAAGTGGCATATAAGAAATCTTCAAGCGGGGACTTGATATTGGTAGCGGGCAAAGGTCATGAAACTTATCAAATATTTGGGGATACGAGATATTATTTTGATGATACCGAGGAGCTAAAGAGATTTGAGTAAGGCGAGGGGAGAATTATTCTATATCAGGAATAATTGAATTGTTAATATAATACTTTAAATTATATTTAGGAATCTATAGAAAAATAGAATAAAACACTGCCCGCTAAAGATACACATTCTTTTGCGGGCAGTATTCGCTTTCATTTTTTCGAATATACTCCAATAGTATTTCCTTCAGTATCAGAAAATGTAGCGAAGTATCCAATGTTTTCTGCATAAATTTTTGTTTTTGGAATTAATATTTTTCCTCCAGAATTATGTATTCTCTCTAAGAAGTCTTGCATATCTGCTCCTGCATAGAAAGAAATGATCACCCCATCTGGCGATGGCTTGAAATCCTTATGTTGAGTAATTGCTCCTGAGATATTATAACCTTTGGGGAAGCAAGCCATTTTTTCATCGTCGGAATCCACCACGGATAGCTCCATTTGTAATACTTTTGAGTAAAAATCCGCTGCTCTGTAAATATCGTTAGCAGGGATATCGAACCAATTGATCAATATTCTCACTGAAACCTCCAAATATTATTGAAAAATCTAACAGTTCAAAAATAGGTAGTGATGAGAATAAAAAATTGTAAAAATGAGACATTCTAAGAAAAGAAATCAGAGTAAGTTTCGGAGATAGAGAAAAACTTTTTTGGTGAGTAACCCGAGAATTGATTGAAATCGCGAATTAAGTGGGATTGGTCGTAAAATCCACATTCCATAGCTAATTCGGTAATTGACAACTTTGGTTTTAAGTATTTAGTATGAATTACATTCTGAAATCTTATTACTCGTAAGTAGTCTTTGGGCATAATGCCAATATGTTCGTTAAATGATCTTTGGAACTGCTTTGTGCTTAGGCAACAACACTCTGCCAGCTCTCTAACACTGACCTGAGACTGCTTGACTTTTAAGTTCTCAATGCAAGTTGTCATTCTTTTATGGTGAAATAACTTATCCTCGATTATTTTTGAAATTAAATAGGATTCAACAATTTCAATTCTTTGTTTATCATTACTGCTGTTCAATATTTTATCTTCGAGTATTTCAGTTTCTTTTGAATATATACTGTCTATGGGAATTGTCAGATTTCGCAGTTCTGAGAGTGGCATATTAAAAAACATCATTGCTCCTTCAGGTTTTAGCATAACAGAGAGTAAACCCACTTTGCCTGTTGGTTTAATTCTATAGTGAAAGGAATTCTGCCCGCAGATAAGTAAGCGGCTTTTCAATGGAGTTTGTTCTTTAGGAAGATCATATTCAAATAGTTCTCCATAATTGAAGAATAATTCTATCAATCCATTTGGAATAATAGTCTGCTCTTCAGGTAAATATGAGCTATTATCCAAATCCAAGGTCCAATACTGCTTAACGAAAGCAGTAAGGACCTTGGAAGGTTTATAAAATTTAAACATAGATGATATTACATTCTATTCTTTAATGATCTTTACCAGATTCAATTCGTCGCCGTCAAGCATTCTACAGAAATATACACCTTTAGCCCAGGTTCCGATATTAACAATATCAGATATAATGTTACTCTGCGATGCGGAATATGATTTTTCAAGCATTATTCTGCCCTGTAGATCGCTTATAGTTAATGTTTTGTCAGCGAAATCCTGTGCGCTGATGTATAATAGATTGAGTTCATTATCGCCCGTGAAATAGGCACTAAACTGAGAATTGCCTGTGTAATCAGCAACTCCTGAGGGCTCTTCTACATCCAGCATGAAGCATCCGGCTTCTGTTGCCATATATAATTTCAAGTCATCGGGAGTACCGAAATATCTTTGCGACCATACGTTTGCTCTAGGGCCTCTGCCATTTTTAACTACAGTCCAGCTTTCCCCAACATTCTCGGTATGAATTATATGCAATAGTTCGCCGACAGCTACTCCGATGGAATCTGTGATAAAGAGCATACTTTGAATTGTTTTAGTCATATCTGTCTGAGATTTATACCATGATTCTCCTGCATTAGTGGTTTTTAGTATTAAACCTTTGCTGCCACCAATAAATCCAGTAGTGTCATTGAGAAAGTAAACGACATTCAGAGAATCAGCGTCAAAGACCTTTCTTGGCTCAACTACTTCATCATTATTGATTATCTGAGATATTCCGTCCAATTTGTAATATGTGCCATCCCATCCGACTGCATGGCCTTGGTTTGATGATGTCAGGAATATGGATTCAAGGTTTGTCTCATCTGCGGTTTTTATTTGCTGCCAGCTATTGCCGCCATTTGTCGTCCTGAAAATAGTACCTTTGTAGCCAACTACGAAGCCAACATTATCGTTAAGGAACTGCACTGATCTAAAATTCTGGAAGACTCCTGTATCAAAGAGGTCCCAGCTTTCTCCGCCATTTGTTGTTTTCAATATCATTCCATTATCACCAACAGAAAAGCCAGTTCTCTCGGTAATAAAATCTATGGAATGCAGATCGTGAGATTTATTCTCTCTTAAAGTAAACCAGTTTGTACCTTTGTTTGTGGTTTTCATTATCAAGCCATTTTCCCCGCAAAGGTAGCCCACAGAATCTGAGGGATAATCAACTGAGTAAATTGTACCTTGTTCATGTTTTACGTATCTTTCGCTCCAGCCATATCCATAATTAAAGCTTTCGAAAGAAGCATGCCATCCGCCAACGGCTATTTGGTAGTCGATCGTAGCTGAGGCAATATCCCAGAATTGTTCTCCGAGCCATGGGGCTTCAATTACCCAATCCATTTGTTTATCGTAGTTTGTCCAGGTTGATCCTCCATCTGTGCTTCCTCGCACAATGCCTACCCCGGGCACGATATCTTCTTCTTTTGGATAGTAATGCTCTGTATAACCACCAATGAATATCTCGTCTGTGTCTTTGTACCTTCTTGCTGCACATGCCCACATACTAGTATCAGGGAAGGCAAGCAAATCCCAGTTATAGCCGCCGTCGATTGTTTTCCATAAACCTCCGTTAGGTAGATTAGTAGGGAAAAGGTATGTGATTACCGCATAGCCAACCAGAGGGTCTCTGTCTGAGAAAACGATACGGGTTATTTCCTGATCTCCTATGCCGTTACGAAAGAATTTTGGTCTTACCCCATTTTGAAGTAAAGAATCAACGAACAACCAGTTATAGCCGCCATCCTGGGATAGGAACATATTTCCGTCCACATCTCCGCAGAAGAGAATGTCGGAGCTATCCTGTCTGATACCTATACAACCGATGCCAACGGCAAGTGTTGTGTCAATCCATTCATTGTTCCTTTGTATCCAAACATCTACCATAACTGTAGAGATAGAGTCCCATGTCCTTCCCTGATCTGTACTTTTGAAAATAATACCCGTAGTATAATCTCCTACATAATAAGTATTGGGGTCGTCAGCTCGGACCATTAAAGCTTTTCCGTTGAGTGCTACAGCTCTGTTTCTTGATAGTACTATATCCCAATCATCACCTAAATTTGTTGATCGGCGAACATCTCCAAAAAGCAATCCGCCAATAATAACTACGTTAGTATCAATAGAGTTTATGTGTACGTTGTTTAATCGGTCCCTTGTACCAAGGTAGCCAACGATCAGGCTATCCCATGTATTACCACCGTCGTAAGAACGCCAGATGCGACGTCCCTCGCCTCCAACAAGTATTGTATTAGGATTTTGTGGATTAACCCAAACATCGAAACAGGGTTGCGGCAAAATTCTCTTCCATTTCAGATCCTGCGATTGGCTTATTGCACTGAATGACAGAAAAACAATAGCAAGAATCAGTACTAATCGTCTCATAGCTCCACCTTTTGATCAAAAAAAAAATCTTCAATTATTAAAACGAATTATCTATCAAAGTAGTATAAAATAAAAAAAGCTAATTAACACCTTGAAAAAAGAATTAATCAGCTTTAAAACATTATTGATTTTAGATTATTTTCCTACCATTTCAAAATGTTGACCTTATCTACATATACTGTTCCCGTTTTTCTGAACAGTGCCAGAATTATAGCCAGTCCAACTGCTGCTTCTGCTGCTGCTACTGCCATAACGAAAAAGACAAAGATATGCCCCGCTGTGTCGCCCATAAATGATGCAAAAGCTACTAATGTCAAATTGACGGAATTTAACATCAATTCAATAGACATAAAGACGATAATGGCATTTCTGCGTGTAATCACACCAATAGCACCAATGGTGAATAAGATAGCGGACAATATCAAATAATAGTTTAAAGGCACTTCCTGATACATAGTATTTTCTATTAATTAGTTATAAAATCATCTTTGTATATTTCTTTTTGCTAAAACTACTGCGCCAAGTATAGCAGCTATTAATAATATTGAGACTGCTTCAAATGGGAACAGATAATTTGTATAAAGCACATCGGCTATCAGCTCTATTGAACCAGTAGCATAAGATTCGCCATTGAATTCGATAGTATCCTGTATATTATTTCTTGCCGAAGGATTTATCAAAAAAGTTGATAAAAGTATCAATGCCAAAGTTGGACCTAACAATAAAGCTGCAGCTTTGCGGAAGCTGTATATTTCTTCACGGGCACTTTCTTTTCCTAAATTTAAGAGCATGATGACAAAGACCACTAACACCATTATAGCACCGGCATAGACCAGCACCTGTATAACAGCTATGAATTGTGCCTGTAGCGTAAGATAAAGCCCGGCCAGCATGAAGAAGTGAAATATTAGAGAAACTGCTGATACCACAGGGTTCTTACTGGAAATAGTTATTATTCCGCTTGCAATAGCAAGTATCGCAGTAATCGCAAAGAATATGAATGTTATACTCACTTAAACTCAACTTCGTTTAATTCAACATCGTATATTTATCAAAAATAACAAAAAAAAAATACTATGGCAACGTTATTAATAAAAAATTAAAAAAATATTCTTCTTCAGCTAACCTTGGTTGTATCTTTCGACGCTTTTAATTGACTTTAATCTAAGGATTTCTTCGACTATTTCTTTTAGTGAATTATTATCTCTTACAGAAAGCGTAACCGAGGCAGAAAAACCATTGTCCTTAGCATCGAATGATAGTCCTTTGAGAGTTGCCGTCTCAGAATCAGCAAAAATGGAGCTTAGATCATTAACTGCTGTGGGGTCATCTTCGCCATTCATTAAGAGTTTAGCATCATAAGATTTCTCGTAAAGCAAACTCCAAGACCAATCCAATGGGAATAATCCCGGGGAGTTATTTTGTATTAAAGGTAGAATTTTTTTGCAGGCTCTGCGATGAATAACTAAATGATCGCCATTTTCCACCAGCCCAACGATATGGTCTCCAAATACGGGATAGCAGCATTTTGCATATTTTAGTGGTAAACTTTTATCGGAGCTGTTCCCGTTTTTTAAATTTTGTTTATATACAGCAGATGTTATGTTAGCAGGCTGTTTGTCATTTTTTCTGAAGGCTTTTTTGTCAGTGCTGTAATTATCCGGCTCAATTATTCTTTCGTTTAATACTTCTATTAAAACATTCAAGTCAATTTCTTTATTAAGCAAAGCATCGTAGAACTCTTCAGGAAAATTAAAATTGAGAGCATCAAGAATTATATCAAATTCATATTTGTTAATAGTTAGAAGCATATCGCCCAGTATTCTATTCCACAGCTCTTTGCCTTCGTTTATGGTTTTCTTTTGTTGAAATTTCAGATATTTATGAATAGCTGCCCTTGCTTTGTGAGTTACGGTATGATCTAGCCATTCTTTCTGTGGTGTTTGCTGTTTGGATTGTAATATTTCTATTCTGTCACCTGAATTCAAACGATAATTCAAAGGCACTACTCTTCCGTTAATTTTTGCTCCAATGCAATGCTTGCCTATCTCAGTATGAATATAATATGCAAAGTCCAGAGGGGTGGAATCTTTGGGGAGGTTCACGAATTCATTATCTGGCGTAAGTACATATATCTCATCAAGTAAAAGGTTTCGCCTTACGTTTTCCATTAGTTTTTCTGGTTCCTCGTCTTCGGCATTCTCAAAAATGCTTCTGACTATTTCCATCCATTTATTTACGTTGTCGTCATCAAATACGGATTCAGCAGGTAGAAATCCACGTTTGTATTTAAAATGAGCTGCAACGCCTTTCTCGGCTATTAAGTGCATTCTTCGGGTGCGTAACTGCACCTCGACTAATTTGTCGCCTGGACCTATTACGGCAGTATGAATGGATTGGTAACCGTTTTTCTTTGGATTTGAGATATAGTTTTTATAGGTTTCCGGCACTTGTTTGTATAATTCGGATAGGATACTCAGAGCTAAATAGCAATCGCTAGTATCGTCGGTATCAAGAATTATTCGAACGGCGTAGAGGTCATAAAGATCTTCAAGAGGTTTTTTGCGAATAATAGTTTTATTATGAATAGAATAAATGTGCTTTACTCTGCTGGAAATCTCGAAGCCGATATTCTTGTTTCTAATAAAGTCGGCTTTTTTGATCGCTATTTCTATAGGCTGAGTGAAGACCTTCAGGTATTTTTCTCTTTCTTTTCTGGATAAAGCCAGTTTTTCTCTTATTTCGTTATATTTTTTTGGATCAAGATATTTGAAAGCAAGGTCTTCGAGTTCCCATTTTAGATTGCCAAGACCGAAACGATTAGCAAAGGGAGCGAAAACTTCCATTGTTTCTTTGGCTATTTCTATCTGTCT
>CAYQTZ010000115.1:0-7916 GCA_964420565.1 uncultured Hyphomicrobiales bacterium | reverse complement strand
GTTGAAGGGGACTTTCGCCAAAGTTGCAGGAGTGACACCAACCTTATTATCTAGCCGTCGAACCTCTTCGTTGAATATATGAGAAGAAAGAAAGCACCAAAAGGCTGTAATGTGTTCATCATTATTTGGTACAATGGCGGCACCATTTTGATCATAAACATCACCGTTGTAAAGTGTTACTGGTAGAGACCCCATGCGGTGAACCATAATACCTTGTTTGCCCCAAATAGATTTCCCTCTTTCGTCAGAATTATGGAGTCTTTCGCGTCTTATAACAGGATCTTCTCTTAAATGCCCATTTTCTCTATCAAAAAAAATAAGTTTCTGTCTACCAGCATATGCAACATTTGATGTAACTGTACTTTGCAACGGGACCCATTTTGTAGGAATTAGCTCAAACTCCCAAATATATCTTATGAATTTGTGCGAATCGCCGTTCATAGCACCAGTGAGGCATAGAGATTTTTCCTCAAGCAGTGGGAAATCTGAACTTTTTGTCAATGTAATGCGTTGATCAGGATTCTTTAATTGGTAATTCTGTTTAATAACAAGAATCTTATCTGATTGTAATGCAACTGACTTCTCTTCTGGAGATTGATAGCTTTCAACAGCAACACCACTCATGTAGGCATATTCATGTACTTTGGTGTTTGTCAATATAGTCAGAGCTATACTGAAATCGTACATAGGTGTCTGGAAACTCCTTCTCCCAAGAAAAGTTACTATGTTCCATCTTTTCTCTTTCAATAATTCAACTCTAAATTCCTTATATGCTCCTAAGAAAAGCCAGTTATGTGGAGATACAAAGCATAAGCCTCCATTTCTATTAAGAAGCATCATCGATCTATCAATAAGGCAGGTTGCTAAATCATGTTTTGCTCGGACATAATATTTTTCGCAGTATTCCCGTAATAAAGCATCTTGTTTCCTTGTTCCGACAAACGGGAAATTAGTGCTTATCAGATCATATTTTTGATCTAACAAACTCGCAACTTTTGCTAAGCCATGTGCGACAATTCCTATCTCAGTTTTTTCATCATCCTTCTCATTCGCGAGTGCTTTGCTAAGCCTTAGCCCAACTTCCTTCCATTTCGATCTAAATAGAGGACTATCACTAATACTCATCTTCGGATTGATGAGACTGCCCAGTAAAGGCGCATCCTTGAACAGCATAAATAATTTTTCAAGTGTAAGTCGGAGATTTGTGTTATCGCCCGCCAAAGCCAGCCAATCTACTTTCTTAGCGCTGATTGACAATCCTGAACAGGCTAAATTTAGTTCCGGAATCGCCCGATAGCCACCGGTATTAGGATAACGCCATGCAGTTAAAGCTAATGAGAATGCTGCCAATTCAACGCATCGTTGATCCAGTTCTAATCCATGAATATTCTCTCTGAGCACAGCATCCACGGCTTCCTTTGTAGATAGACCTTCCTTTTCCATACGCATTGGCACTAACATCAGAAATGCTGCTACCAGAAATTGGCCTGATCCACAGCAAGGATCAAGTACCTTAAAATCACTCAATTCTTTTGGCCAACTATCAAAAGTTCCTGATGCCGGTATCCAGGATCCATCTTCTTCTCTCACAAAACGTAGATATTTTAATGGTACCCCTGGTAGCGCGGCTTTACGTCTTAGTTCCCCTTCACTCTTGGAATTCTTTAATTCATCTTTAGTTAATTTCTGTGCAGCCCACCAGGCACCCAAAGAATTGTCCAATAAAAAGTGTACCATATAAGGCTCGGTGAATAGCTGAGTAACCGCAGGTAATTCTCGAGCACCAATTTTGACCTCTGAGGCATTTATCTCTTCTTTTTTCTTGGACTGCCAGAATTGATAAACCCATCCCAAGGAGTCAGGTGCTGCGAATACTTCTTTAGGAATATCAATCACAAGCTGCTCGAGCTTTTGTTGATATTCAGGTGGCAATTCAATTTGGAAAACCGGTGAATCAGACCGGAAGATTTGCGGCAAAATTCGAGTGGCAAAGCGAGCTGCTAGATCCCAGCCGTCTCTTGCATCCTCTTGTGCAGCAAGATCTTCACATTCTTCAAGTGTTATGGGAACTGGTTTGTCTGGGTCTGGATACATTAACAATTCGTTCTCTGCTAGGAAACGAGCAAAAAGCATTCTATGCCAATGTTCATAGCCTACCTCTTCAACTAATCTGAATATTTCCTGTTCACCTTTGTCATTTCGCACATCCCCAAGCTGCCGACCGTGTGCTCTTAGTTTGCGACGGAGTTCCCGTTCTTTCTTAGATAAATGAATTGGTGGTTTAGGATCTCCTGTTCCGAGCTGATTAATCGCAGCTCTTGAAGCTGTTTCACTTATTTCCCTTGCTTGCACCACTACCTTTTCTAACTCATTTCTTATTGACTTATCGAGATACTTCATCTAATTATCTTTGAAATTTTTATTGAATTATAATCGGTCCTTTTTTCAAGGCCGATTTAAGATTTTTTTGCACTTCTTCCACCCATTTATCAACATCCTCTTCTGTTTTAATTGTTCGTTTTGGTATTTCTATTAATTGTACATTAGGTTCAACTATTTTTGCGGATTTTTTTATAAGCTTGTCAAAACGAACTGGTAAAGCTGCTACTCTGTCAGAAAGCATAGCTAATGACATTTCATCAAGAGTGTTAAGAATTTTTTCAGGTGATTGAACATTAATTTTAGGGTGATAATCTTCTGTCAAATCATGCTGTTCTAATAAAGACCGCTGTTGTTCCTTCTCAAGTTTATTCCAATTATCATCAACATTTAATTGACTTAAACCCGCTTTATATTGGTTAAGATATTCTTTTTCTAATCTTTTAAGAGATTCCCGAAACTTCTCAGCTAAGTTGTCAATCAGAGGATCTATGGGATTAGGATCGTCTAAAAGAAGACGTTGAGTTTCGATTTGTTTAGCTTGAGTCTTAATAACTTCAATATCTTCTATTTTATTCGCCTTTGATAGCAAGTCTTTAAGGATGTTCCAGCTGGAAAGTCGTTTTCCAATTTGTTTCGAAAGATCAGTCCAATCATCTATAAGTTTATTTATTTCCTCGCGTTTATTGTAAATCAGAATGAGTTGTTCGTTTCCAGAGGATGACCGAATATCTTCTAAAAATTCAGTATCTGGAAGTTGAGGTAGCGGTGGATCACCACCTGAAGAATCAGCAAGCTCCTCTAATTTCGAAAGAAATTCTGCAGCCTTAGCCTGTTCTTCTCCAGACCTTGCAGGACAATCGATTTTTTGATAAAGTTTTCGTATCTGAATAAGCTGCTCTGTTTTAGGTGGAGGCGACTCTACTTTAAAGGATGTCTTACCAATATACTTTCTTTCCAACTTTGTTGGGTTTATAACTTTCCCAAAATCATCACGGGCACAAACGAATCCAGAAATGAGAAGGACCTGAAGACCTCCATCTATTGCATCCTTTGACCATCCATACGGAGCACCCTCAAATTGCTTTCTAATATCTGATCCTTTATTCTCGCTACCAATATAACTTAGTATTTTTTTGCAAACTGGATTTTTTGAAGGCTCATCTTCATATCCTATGGCTTTTAATGCGTCAGGCGCTCCCTGTTTGGCTCGTGAATAAACTTTCCCCCAATCAGGATGATCAGCTGTGTTAAACTGTGGATAAAGTCTTTGCAGTGAATTTTTTGCCGCCTTTGAAATCATATCTTGTAGATTTTGTCCACTAATCTCATTTCCTCCTCCCTGATAAACGCGGATGCCGGAAAAAGTTTCATCGAGTAGTTCATTGATTTTCTTATCAGATGTTGTTCGTATAGTTTCAATAGCAGCACGAGCTTCTTCTCCCTCAGGAGTATTAGACAATCCTCTTATATCTAAGGTTGTCCGAGCTGCTTTAAAGTCTATGATATTTCTACGAATTTCATCCCCAAACCGTTTAGGAATAAAAACAAAAACTGTAGGAGATTGGTTTCCTGCTTGTCTTGCTTCGGCACGGATAGAATTTTCATCAATGTTCCATCCATGTCGAATCCAAATGTAAATTTTTTGATTACTATCACTTGGAAGTTCAGATGAATAGACCGGATATATCTCTCTAGGCACTTTAGAAATACCATGGAGAATAGTAATTTTTTTTATTTCTTTTAAAAATCTACTCTGAATTCTATTGTCTCTTTCTGCTTCAATACGATGAGTTTCATTCAACAATTGCGAACGTTGATTTTGGAATTCATCATTCCAAGCTGCGCTCTCTTCTGTTTGTATACGATACTCATCTTCAATTTTAATTAGAATTTCACATTCATCGAGAAGAGTGGCTAGTTTTTTCCTCAAATCACTGCTACCTTTTGGAAGATCGGTCACCATGAGATCAGCAATTGTATCTATATTAGCTTTTAATCCAAGTTCCTTATTGAATGAGTTGAGTTTATTAATAAGAAAGACAAGTCCACAAGCTCGGGCCATAAGTTGTTGATCCTTTGATCCTTTTCTCCAACTCATTGTTTTTTCATGGACTTTTCTTGGAAGTTTACGCGACTGAAGCAATTTATCTGCAGAATCAAAATATGTGTAATCTGCTGGAATTACATTGCCAAGCTCTTTATCGAGGTTTGTTTGTATGGCTTTATGGACCATGCTTAACTGATTCCTGAGTTGACTATCTGTCCCAGTTGGGTCGAGTGCACGGAGTGTGTTTTCCCAAAACCGCCGGCGAACAGGGAGAATAGGATAGTCCTTACTGAAACTACCAACATCATCGAGTCGATGCTCGAGGCTTGTGCCAGAAAGGTGTCTAGAGATTTCTCCCAAATTTTTCTGCATCACTTGTTTGATCTTTGGTATTGCTGGAGCTTTTTTTCCCAGTACGACTTTACGTACCACAGTATCCACATCAGAATCAGAAAGTTCAATACGAATTGTGAATCTGCCTTCTAATTTCTTGAGATTCGATGTTCCTGTTACGGCTGTTTGGCCAGTTCCAATGAATAACAATTGTGATCCAATATTTTTACAGCATGATTCAACAACTTCTTGAACTTCCATTGCTCTTTGGCTATCTTCTCCTATATACTGTTGTATCTCATCAAGAACTATCAATGTGAGAGGAAATTTGTCTTCATGTGTAAGGGCATTTCGAATTGCCTTTATCATATCATCGCTGGAAATGTCCTGTACATAAGGATAAAGATTGTTAAGCGTTTCAACACAAATTGATTCTGAAGTAAAAAGGTTTGGTTTTATTTTTACTAAAGCTTCATGGAGTCCTTCTGCTACATAAAAATTATCAAGCTCTTCTTGCCATTCAAGTCCAAGCTTTTCAACATAGTCACGGACTTGCTTTAAAATTCCCTCTTCCCTAAGCCACATAACAAACTTAGCAATATGATATTGTTCTGGAAGTCCTATAGATTTAAAAACGATGCGAAGAAGAGCTAATCGAACACTTCCATGTGCGCCCGCTGCTAATGTACCAGAGGCAGCATGAATTCCACCAAAACGTTTGCTTTGAATGGTTAGTTCTTTTAAAAGATCTTGTATATTTTCTGGAAGATGGGCAATTCCTCTTGCCGATGCCCCATCTGGAAATTCAGTATCTACCCAAAGCGCTCTGAGCATTTTTACAAGATGAGATTTTCCAGAACCGTAGAATCCACTTACCCATACACCAGGCTGCTGCGCTTGATTAAGATTATTTATATAGCTTTCAAGTATGTGAACTAATCCCTTCTCATACTGGCCATCACACACAAACGTCTTTAATTCATATCTCAGTACTTCTAAGCCCTTTCTAGTAGGCTCATCATTAACATTCACGACACCTTCGTTAACCAATTTTTGTTTGGACGGATCATCCTGATAAATTTCGCGGTTCAACATAGTTTTATTCCTCCTTTAAAATTCCTTATCTGATGTGATTGGTACGGCAAGATAATTCCAGCCATCATATGCATCTAAAAGGCGATAATTATTTTTTTCAAAGCTTCCAGGAAAGAAAATAAGTAATCTTCCGGATGTAATTGGAGCAATTTTATCAACAATCTCTTTTACCTTTAAAAAACCGAAAAGAGAACCAATCCCCTTAACTGAAACAACAGTATTCTCATCTGTTTTTTTTTCCTGGATAAATTTTTTATATTTTTCAAAAATAAATTCTTTATATCTTGGTAATAGAGTCGAGATTAGTTGTGGTTTATTGAAATAACTCTTTCTATACCGTTGGCTTGTTAACCATTCCGCAAATGAGTCTGTCAAGTCGAATAACTCCCATTTATGACCAGCTTGCACAGTTGCAATCTCGAATTCATCAATTTTTGCACGAAGGCGAAGCTCTTCTGATTCGTTATAGACACAAAATATCACACGCTGGGAAGCAGACACATTTTTTCTCCAGGGAATATCAATATATTTTCTGTATGAATCGAGAAGACGATTAATTTTGCTCACGAATCCACTCTCTTTCTTCTGTATTTAATAATTTTGGGAATGATGCTTCCATAACTTCACCTATTCTACTAAAAACAATCCATCCTCGACGTGCAGCTTCTTCAGCAAGCTCGATAGCATGGTATGGAGAACAATCCAGAATACGAGCATAATCTGTTTCAAAAAGAAGTGACCCCCTAACACCTTTTAAATAACCAAGAAGAAGAACATAAGAGGTTGATCCAGGAGTTGGAGAAGCTTTAGATCTGATTTTATTTCTTCTCCCTTGAAGAAATCCTGCCTGGGTCCATGATGAAAGCAGGTTTCTTCCGAGTGAACTTTTCATGCCGGGACTGAAACGATTAGGGTATTTTTTTTCAATTAAATCCTCAAGTGTTTGTTTATAAGGCTTATCTCCTTCTTTAAGATCAAGTACATAATGTGTCAGTTCAGATAAAATGGGATCCCTAGCAAAAGCACATAGGAAAGCAATCAGCGGATGCCCGGTTAAATCTCGACTCCAAAAGTATCTCAGAACACGAAATAGAATCACATCTGGATCAAGTGCATAAAGTGCACGAAGATATTCTGCAGTATATTCACGAGTCGCCATTGATGGTTTTCGCAAACAATTTTCCTCAACAATAGCCTCTCTATAATCATTAAAAGATGCCTCTAAATTCTTAACTTTTTCCATAAGAATGGTTAGTTCGTTAAGCATCATCGTGCGTTTTGTATGAATTGATCCTTTTCCTTTGTTGAAGCCAACCGGATTAATTTTCAATTTTTTTTTATTTCGCATCTGTATTTTTATTAAATTTTTGTTGATTCCGCACCCATCTATCAATCTCTTTCACTTTAAACTTCCATAATCTTCCTATTTTATGGGCAGGCATGTCTTTATTTCTAATCCATCGATGAACCGTATCTTTGCTAACTCCAAGATACTCAGATATTTCCCCAAGGGAAAACCACCGTTCATTCATGATTTCCTCACATTAATGCATATTTATACAGATTTTTACCTATTAATGCCCATCAAATATTCATATTGATTAAAGTGTATTCAATATGAGAATTTTATTCAAGAATATTTGTACAGCTTAATAAATAAGTTCTAAGCAAATATATGTCTAGATTTAGATCATGTCAATTTTCCAGCGAATCTTAATAAGCAAAAACTGAAAAACTATTAGGTTAGAATAAATATGATTTCATAGGGAAAAGACATTTTCTTTTAATAAAATTACGCTCATATGCCCATTTATTTTAACTAATGGCTTTTCGGGTACTAAACCATTCATTTCTCTAGTTTTTTCGTAGAGTGTCCTTATTATCACTCTGAGCGGGAAAAAACACTATAGTTTAGGTAAGTCTATGCCTTTTAGGAAGTCAGGTCTTTGAAGGGTCTTACTAAAGTATTTTTAGAACTTTGTGAGCAGCTAAGAGATGGAAATCATCAAAGTCCCATACCCCCTCCGGCTTTACTTTATTGAAGCTGTGAGGTGGTTAA
>CAYQTZ010000114.1:683-7939 GCA_964420565.1 uncultured Hyphomicrobiales bacterium | reverse complement strand
CCCATCGGCGTAAAATTTCATGTCTATGACGTTTCAGGTAAAAGAGTTAATGCCAGAGCAATGAACAGCAACTCATCATCTGGCTATTACTACATTCCTTCGCTTAAGCCAGGTTCAATCTACTACCTGCATATAGAAGAGCCGAATTACATGAAGCAGGTCTTTGATATAGTTATTCCTAATACAGATAAATATAATGAAATATCCAGAGATTTTCTTGTTTCCCCAAAAAATATTGGTACAAAGATACCAATCACCATTCCTCCCTTTGAACTTAGGAAATCCAAACTTCGTTGGGGAGCTGATGAAATATTACAAGAATATGCTCTGACAATGAAAAAAAATCCTGATGTACAGTATGAGATCATCTCGTATCCCGAAAGCAACGATAACAAAGATGCCAACCTTAGATTAACTACAGACAGAGCGAACAATCTAAAAGATTACTTCATTAGCAAAGGAGTTGACCCTGATAAAATCACCGCAACTGGCAAAACAATGCCAGATCCCAGAAATCCACTTCCTGATAAAAAGCAGGCAAAAGGAAAAAGATACATAGGTACAACATACATTTACATAGCAGATATTAATCAATAAAAATCTTTATTACTTATTAGCCGCCAGCGAAAGATCACTTAGATATTCTTTCCTGACGGCTTTATAAAGAAAGATAACATAGAAAGAAGTGATGAATAAGAAAACGGAACTGAGCAAGGTAAATGATAATTTGATCAAAGGCAGATTATACGCTTCGATAGCCAACTTCACTGCAGCGATACTATTTTTTGTTGCTTATGTTTACTATAAAGATATACTTTTTATGGTTGCTGCTCTTATATTAATAGTAGCGGGTATCGGAATAATTGTAGTTTTTAGTGTGTTCAAGCAAAAGCTTAATAAAGTGAATGATCAAAGTGATTTTAATAACAAGCAAAAGAATTAATAAAATATGGAAGATATAGTATTACCAAAACTCCGTGACGATTTGATATATGATGAAATCGAAGAGAATAACCAAAAGATCATCGTAATGTACGATGTTGCAAGAACTGTTGAGCAGCCAGTAAAATTACCTGCTGAGCTTTTCCCGATTATCCAAAAACTTGACGGCAGAACTAAACTCAAAGAGTTTTCTGCCATGATTATGGATAAGTACGGGGAGAACGTTACCTTAGACTCAGTCGTGCATTTAATCAACGAACTTGAGTTTCTTGGTTATCTGCTTACACCCACACACGATTTCCTGATGCAAAAGCTAAGACCCGAAGTATGTGCAGGTAATTCATATCCAGATGATCCTGAGAAGCTTAGTGAATACTTAGAGACTATTCTAATGTCAGTGGATCAGAACAGCATCAAGCCTGGAGCAAATACAATTATTGTGCCGCATATAGACTATCAGATAGGCGAAGGCTCTCACAAAGCATACAGCTCGGCATATCATGCTATACGAAATACACAGGCAGACCTATTCGTGATTTTTGGCACTTCGCATTATGGCAATAGTGCAAGATTTATGATGAGCGAGCGTAATTTCAACACACCTCTCGGCATAGTAAAAAACGACACTGCATTATTAACCAAACTGCAGGCGGAAATTCCCTATGAGCTTACAGTGGACGAAATTGCTCATCGATTAGAGCATTCCATTGAGCTTCAAATTGTCTTATTGAGACATATTTTTTCAGATAGGGATTTCAGCGTACTCCCTGTTCTGATAGGTTCATTCCACGATTTTATAATAAAAGGAGATCTTCCAAAAAATGACAAAAGCATTAACGAATTCATTAATGGCTTAAAAAAAGTCATTCACGACTCAGGAAGAGAGGCAATATATATTGCAAGTGTGGACTTTGCTCATGTAGGCAGAAGATTTGATGATAACTTTGATGCAGAAACGGTTTTAGAATCTCTTAGAAACGAAGACACCGAATTAATAGAATATCTGAGCAAAGGCAACTCAGATAAATTTTTCTCTGCTGTATCAAAAGTGCAGGACAAACGAAAAATATGCGGACTCTCCCCTATTTATTCAATGCTACAGCTTAGAGGGAAACTAAACGGAGAACTGTTGCACTACTATCAGTGGAACGACAAACCTACATCCTCAGCTGTCTCATTTGCCAGTATTGCTTATTATGATCAATAGATTTAACAGACCTTCTCATGAGTTAAGCTAAGCAGCACTCGCTATCATCTGTTGATATTAATTTGTAGTAATCAGTAAGTAAAATATTACTTAGTAAGACTTAAAAACGAACCTGAAAAATACCATATTATTTAATAATTTTAATATCTTTGATAAGTCTTTTGATCAAGAAACATCAAATATGATCATAAAATAAAATCAATTCATATATCCCTTCTCACATTAATAAAGCTTAATTAAACAAAAAAATTGCCATTTTTCAGTTGTTTTTTTAAGAATTTAAAAAAAAATTTTTGATTTTACAGAAAAAATTGCATTATTAATAAGATTACATTATCATAAATAGTTTTTTTGAATTGGTTTTCATAGTGGAGAACAAAATAATATAGTAAATATACTATCTTAAATAAGGGGTACGAAAATGAAAAAATTATCTCTTCAGGGTACGATAACAGCTCTAATTACACCATTTAGGAAAGACGGATCAGTAGATTTTCCGGGTTTCGAAAAGCTGATTGATTATCAAATTGATAACAACGCCGATGGCATTCTGGTATGTGGCTCCACAGGTGAAAGCGCCACGCTAAGCTTTAAAGAGAAACAGGCAATAATCATAAAAGCGGTAGAATACTCTGCCGGGAGAATTCCTGTTATAGCCGGGACCGGCACAAACGAGACTCAATCGTCTCATGACCTGACACTTTTTGCTAAAGAGCATGGAGCAGATGCGGCTCTGTTAGTTACTCCATATTATATCAAACCTACTCAGCAAGGTCTTTACGAGCATTTTCGTTTAATTGCCGAAAATGTTGACCTGCCACAGATCATTTATAATGTACCCGGTAGAACAGCTGTTAATATGATGCCTGAAATACAGCTCAAATTAGCTGAAAATTGTAAAAATATTATAGCTACAAAAGAAGCTTCCGGCGATTTAGATCAGATGATGCTAATTATCAAATATGCTCCCGAAGGTTTTTCCTTATTCTCTGGCGATGACTCTTTAGCTGTGCCAGTTATTTCTATTGGAGGTGCTGGAGTCATCTCTGTACTTTCAAATTATGCCACTAAAGAATTCTCCGAGTGCATTAACCTTGCTTTAGAAGGAAAGTTCAAAGAAGCCATGAAGATACATTATAAATTATTAGAGCTTATGCATCTAAATTTCATTGAGTCTAATCCTATTCCAGTTAAATCAGTTATGTCTTTGATGAATCTTGCTAAAGAAGTTTACAGATTACCTCTTATTCCAATAAAACCGGTAAATAAAAGAAAAATAAAGAAAGCTCTTTTAGATGCCGGTCTAATTAAATAATAATTTTAGTCAGGACCGATGTATAATTCAAATGCAATAGACCAGAGAGAAGTTTATAAATTAGTAGAAAAACTAAGCTCAGGAAAATACGACAGCCACATTCAATTATTGACTTCTCTTATCACAGAAGTAGTAGAACATCCCGAATTTGAAATTACTGGTGGCAGATTATGGGAACTCGACCCTGATGATAGTACGTATATCTTGAAATTCCAGATTGGAAATGTAGAGAGAATACCTGAAAACTATAATATTTCTCTGAATGATGATGTCGAAATGTTTCATCGAATAGAAACCGAAAGAACTCTGCTTAAATATGAAACAGACAAAGTACTAAGGGATAAAGGCATCAATATCTTCTCCGTAACTGGTGTCGGAGAGATGATAAGGATCAATAAGCATACATATTATCAATACTTGCTTGGTTTCAATGCCCCCGAGATATTGCAGTCATTCTTTGAAATTCTGTCAATAATTTCAAGCGTTTCCACTATTGCTCTTAGAAATATATCCGAGGAAAAAAAATCTCAAAGAATTCAAACAGATATAGTAAAAGCATCTGAAATTCAGAACAATCTTTTACCTGAACATAGCGTAAAGTTTTACGATTATGATATTTACGGAGTTTGTATTCCTGAAAGCGGAGTCGGCGGAGATTATTTTGATTACCTGAAAAGCACCGATAAAGAAGAAGAATCACTCGGCATAGTGCTGAGCGACGCTGCCAGTAGTGGATTGCCGGCAGCCATTCAGGCATTGTTCGTATCAGGAGCAATACGTATGGGAAAAAGCTTTTCCACTACGCTTTCTCAACTTATTTCCAGATTGAATACTCTTATATTTGAAACTTTCTTTTACGAGCGGTTTGTTACTTTATTCTATTGCGAACTAACTTTATCTTCTAATAGATTAATTCTATACTGTAACGCCGGGCACTGTCCTCCTATACATTACAGGCCGGAAACAGACCAATTTACATTATTAGGTTCTACAGGTGGATTGCTCGGATTGATGCAATATCAGAAATTCGGTGTTGAGAACATTACGATGCACCCCGGGAACGTTTTACTGCTATATACTGACGGCATTACTGAAGCAAGGAATCGCGAAAGCAAAATGTTTGGCGAAGACCGGCTCTATGATTTGATCAGAGAGAACCATACGAAATCGCCTAAAGACATTGCCCTTAATATTTTAGAAAACGTTGAGATATTTTCCAGCAGGTCAACACATAATGACGACAAAACACTTGTCGTAATTAAAAGAAATTAATTGCCTGTTCTTACGTTACCTAATTATATGTATGTAGATCCAATAACAAATTACTTAGAAATTTATGTCTGAATACAAGGAATTAGGATATAGAATTCTTAGCAGAAAAGAAGAACTTGCAAGAATTGCATTAGACAGACAATATGCTCAAAATCCACATTTATTAGAAAAGTGGGGGAAAACTGGTTGGGACAGATGCCTCGAAGATACTGAATATCATATCAGTTATCTCTCAGAATCAATAATGGCAAATTCCACAGATGTATTTGTTAATTACGTTAACTGGGCAAGATCGTTATTTGAAAATATTGGTATTCAGATCAAATATTTTAAAGATAACTTAAAATTGCTCGGCGAAGTTCTAATAGACGAGATACCCGAAGCTGGTAAACAAATTAAGCAAAGAATAAATCTGGCTTTGAATATCTTAGATGATGATTATATCCCGGAAGAATCCTTTATTGATACATCTAACCCCCTGGGCAGTTCAGCTAAAGAATATTTGAATCGGTTGCTTAAAGGCAAAAGAAGCATAGCTGTTCAATATATACTCAATTTAGTGGAATCAGGTATTAGTATTAAAGATATATATAGCCATATCTTTCAACCAACTCAATACGAAATTGGCAGATTATGGCAAACAGGAAAAATATCCGTTGCTCAGGAACATTACGCCACTGCCGTTACACAGCTCGCTATGTCTCAGCTATATCCGAAGATATTCGCTACTCCTAAAAATGGTAAGACTATGATAGCTACTTGCCCAACAGGAGAGCTGCATGAAATCGGGATCAGAATGCTCGCAGATTTTTTCGAGCTTTCCGGCTGGGATACATATTTTTTGGGAGCTAACACCCCGAATAACAGTATTCTACAATCTATAGATACCCAGAATCCGGATATTGTAGCGATTTCAGCAACAATGACCTTCCATCTAAGCAAAGTTGAGGATCTGATAAATTATATTAGAAAATCGGACTATGCTAATACTAAGATAATCGTTGGCGGATATGTTTTCAAATCAGTGCCTGACCTATGGAAAGAAGTCGGAGCTAATGGATTTGCTCCTGATGCAGAAAAAGCTTTGGATTTAGTTAATAATTTGAATTGACTGGAAAATGGAACTTCATACTGATAAATGTTTTTATGTAAAATGTGATATCTCCGGTAATATTAAATATATTAGCCAGAGCAATCTCGAGCCATTCGACACTATTAAAACAAACGATAATTTGATTAACCGAATTATTGAACTCGGTGGCGATGATATTTCAGGATTTTTTGAAGACTCCTACCAAATGGGATTTTCCGTAGCTAAACCTATTGAATTATCCAAAACAAATATATCGAATAAATTCTTCCTTACAGGTAGTAAAATTCACTATAATTTAGCTATTTGCATATCAATTGAACCCCAATCGGGCAGAGATAGAATTTTTGATGAATTATTACAGGTTAATAATGAATTGACAAATAGTATCAGGTCAATGTCGAAAGTCTTTGAAAAACAAGGAAAAAAGGATTATAATAGATCCTTTTACGAAGACCTTACTAAGCTGAATAACAAACTTATCTCTACTCAAAGAGATCTATATAAAGAAATGGCGAATCGCGAGAAAGCAGAAAATCTGTTAAAACTTAGCGAACACCGCTACCGTTTATTAGCTGATAATTCATCAGATATTATAATTCTGCATGACACTCATGGAGATATAGCATATGTCTCTCCATCTGTACAAAATGTACTCCAATATTCTCCTTCTGTTTTTGTCAAAAGCAATATTTTTGATTATATAAATAATCAGGATAGAGAATCACTTACTATAGCTTTTGACAGGATCAGCAGAATAAGCGGTTATACACGCATAGAGCATAAAGTGATAAAGAAAGATCATTCAGATTTCTGGGTAGAAACTATAAGCAAAAAGATTGACCACAATCAATTGGGCGATTCGGGAAATCAAATTATTTCTGTAATGAGGGATATATCAGCAAGAAAACAAATCGAAGAAGAAGTTTATAACCAACAAATTGAACTCGAACTTCAAAATGAAGAGTTAAAAATAATACAAAAGGAATTAGAAGTCTCTTACGATAAATATTTTCAGCTTTTTGAATCAGCGCCTGTTGGTTATATTATTTTAGAATCAGAAATGAAAATATTGAATGCCAACAAAACTGCTGCAAGAATATTCAATATACCTCTCAATGATATCATTGGCAGCCAACTCTCTCAATATATTCATTCAGACAGTTATAATGATTTTCATGAGCTGTTCAACAAAGCATTAGAAAGCAATTTAGTGGTTAGAGACGAGATACGTTTAATAAGAAAAGATGATCCTAATGCAGAATTTTATGCTTTGATAGAAATCGTTTCTATAAACAGTATAAACGAAAGTAAAAAGCATCTCCAAATGGCTTTGATTGATATTAGCGAACGCCACAAAGCTAAAAATGAACTGATCAAATCCGAAAAACAATTACGCGAAGCTAATCTGGCTAAGGATAGATTCTTCT
>CAYQTZ010000114.1:0-673 GCA_964420565.1 uncultured Hyphomicrobiales bacterium | reverse complement strand
CATTTTTTGGTGTGTTAGGTTTGCTCGAGTATATATTAATGAACAAAGAAAGTATTAGCAGAGAAGAAGTAATAGAAATGTGCGGCTTTATTAATATAGCAGTCAAACAGCAATACGATCTGATAGAAGGACTATTGCTTTGGGCAAGGTCTAATACTGGCAGATTAACTGTAGATAAGGCATATTTCCCATTATTCGAAGCTATTGAAAAAACTAAAGAGATACTACTTCAATCCATCATTGAGAAAAAACTGGTATTTGTAAATAATATCCCCGAAGAACTTGTTGTATTTGCTGATATGAACCTGACGCTGACCATACTCAGGAATTTATTATCTAATGCTATTAAATTTACTCCCGATAACGGCAGAATAATAGTCAGTGCTACAAAAAATGACGGGTTCTTCGAGATCAGCATTAATGACACTGGAATTGGTATTAAAAAAGATGATATTGATAAGCTGTTTAAGATTGAAGAAGTGTTCTCTACTCCTGGAACGAAAGAAGAGAAAGGAACAGGCCTGGGACTTATTATATGCCATGAATTTGCTGAAAAGCAAGATGGAGATATCCTCGTGGATAGTACTCCAGGAAAAGGCACTACTTTCACGCTTCGACTACCGGTCGAGGTAACTGATGATTAGAACTTGTAATTAGATTTTTTTAATGGTAT
>CAYQTZ010000113.1:0-7969 GCA_964420565.1 uncultured Hyphomicrobiales bacterium | reverse complement strand
TTGACAGTGGAGCCGAAAGCCCGTGCGGCGAAATCATTCAGCTTAAGATACTTATCATCCTTATCAATATATATAATAATAGCCGGGGCAGTATCAATGATCATTCTAAGCATTTGCTCGCTTTCCTCAACAGCTTGCTGAGCTTTCTTTGCTTCAGTTATATCGCGGTTTATCAACACTCCTCTTCTTTCGCCATTGGCAGTATCGTAATAATTACCTTTTAGCTCAATCCATCGCCAATCTGTATCCTGATCATTCTTTACTCTGAATACCATTTGGAAGTGCTCGTCATTCTCTCTTGCCTCCTTCAATCTTCTTACTAAAATGGGCTTATCTTCGGGATGAATTCCAAATAAGGGATCAAATTCGGGATTTCTCTTATTCTCTTCACCAACATATTCCCAATATCTTTTATTGCCATAAATTACTTTTTCCTTGCTTATTTCCAGTATCTGGTCGGAAGAATTTTCAGTAAGCAATCTAAATCTCTCTTCACTTTCCAATAATGACATTTCTGCCCGCTTTTGCTCAATTTCAGCACCGGCTCTTGCAGCAAATATCTTCAGGAAAAATTCATTCCGTAAAACTCTTGGCATTGGTTTGCTGTCTTCCACTACGAGGTGTCCAATTGGTTTGCCTTTCGAATCAAAGATAGGAGCACCCCAATAACTTATCACATCGCTATTTTGTATCTCGGGTGAATCGGGGTACAAAATCTTTATGTCATCGGTATATTGCAGCATTTCTCCTTTGACGACCTTTTCGCATGGAGTATTTTTAATATTATATTCGAACGGCTCAACGAAATGATCCTCCCACCAGTAAGCCAATGCACGAGCGGTATCTGGCTTATCATGCACTATTTCCATTACACCGGCATATTTTACTTTCATTACCAAAGCAAGATTTTTTACCAATGAACGTAAAAATTCCTCACCTTTTGTATAAGATGTGCCTTCGATCACTCTTTGGAAAGCCTGCTGTTGCTGCTTCCGGTCATTAATGTCAATAATAGCAAGTATAGTAGCATCTTTGCCGTTATAGTCAATTCCTGCAGAAGAAATTAAGCAGTGAACCTCTGCTCCATCTTTGTATATTAATCGTGTTTCCCAATCATTTCTATAATTCCCTTTTGATATTTCATATATTAGATCATCGGCATCTTTTTGATCAACAAAATAATCATTTATAAAGAGGTCCCCTTCTTCATCTGCCCGAAACTGAGGGATGAACTTGCTGTTGCATGAAAGAACTTTTGCATCTGTAGGATCAATAATTGCCAATGGAAATGGTATTGCATTAAATATTTTTTGCAAATTTTGACGCGATATTTCCAAAGATTTCTCGGCTTTTTCTCTTTCTGATATTTCTTTGTGTAATTCTTTATTAGAATCAGATAGTATTTTATTTTTTTCTTCTATAGCATCGTTATCTGCTTCTATTTTATCAAGCATTGTGTTCAAAGTAAGAGCTAATTCTCGTATCTCTTTACCCCCTCTATTTTCATCAGCTCTTGACTTTCTATGTCCTTTAATGATCTCCTGTGCAACATTATTTAATCGGGCAAGAGGTTTGTTCATCTTTGCTATTATCAACAAGGCGAGAAAAAAGGATATGAAAAAGACCGCTAATGTACTTATTATCAACTGCCGGAACTGCTCGGCTTTATCTTGTGCCATAAAATCTCTGGATATTGCCAAAAATAACCTAAGATCACTATCATCAGATTTTACATCTTCAGCCATAAAAATATATTTATCATATATACATTTTTCTTTTGCCTTTTCTGTTTTTTCTTCAAAAGACAAGTAAGAAAGGAAGATTTTCTGCGATTCATTCATAGTAAATAATGATGAATCATTTGCTATATCATAGACCTGAAAAAAAATTATATTCGGATCACTTTTTAATATTTCATACAGATCTTTCCCTGAAAAAGAAGCAAAAGTATCATTCTGAATCTCATTTTTCACGCTTACAGAAAGATATTTAAGCGTCATTGATGTATGCTCTTTCAATAATTCAGTAAAAAAATCATCCTGTCGGTTTTTACCGAAATAATAAAAAAGCCCTGTAATAATGAAAATCGTTATTAAAAAAAGTATTAGCAGTTGATTGCTTACTTTCAGTCTATCCAATAGTTTTATTTGCATAAGTAATACACTTAGTTTAATATTGTTTTAATGTAATTGAGACGAACATATATGAAAATTAAGTTATATTGTCAAAAAAATGGCTATCATTTATAATTATACAAAATATTCTCTTATTTTTGTTAATATGAGAATTAATAAAAAATTGAAAGTATGAAAATGAAAGAGAAATTATATTCTGAGATCGAAGTAAGCGTAGATACAGCCCTTGAACTTGGGCTCACCAAAGACGAATACCAGAAAGTGCTCGACTACCTCGGAAGAGTGCCTACATATACAGAGCTTGGAGTTTATGCCGTTATGTGGAGCGAGCATTGCTCTTACAAGAACTCTATCAAACAGTTAAAAACTCTACCACGCTCTGGTGGCAAGCTACTCGTTGATGCTGGCGAAGAAAACGCTGGCTTGATAGATATAGGCGATGGCTACGCAATATGCTTCAAGATTGAAAGCCATAACCACCCTTCAGCGATAGAACCATTTCAGGGAGCGGCTACTGGAGTTGGTGGGATTCTGAGAGATATTTTTTCGATGGGTGCAAGACCTATCGCCGCATTGAACTCACTTCGCTTTGGTAATATAGATTCACCAAGAACCCAATTCCTGCTGGCAGGTGTCGTTGATGGCATTAGCCATTATGGTAACTCTTTTGGAGTGCCAACTGTAGGCGGCGAAGTATTTTTCGATGATTGTTATTTCGATAATCCGCTTATTAATGCAATGGCTGTTGGAATAGTTGATGTAAATAAAACTGCTTCCGCTACTTCAGAAGGTGTTGGCAATCCGATCTTCATCGTTGGCAGCAGAACTGGTAGGGATGGCATTCATGGGGCATCACTATTGGCATCACGCGAATTCGATGAGATGACAGACCAGATGAGACCTACGGTTCAGGTGGGCGATCCTTTCGCTGAAAAATTATTGCTCGAAGCTACTCTGGAGCTCATTGAAGCTGGTGTAGTAGTCGGCGTGCAGGATATGGGCGCTGCCGGTATTGCCTGCTCTACTTCAGAGATGAGTGCCAAAGGTAAGCATGGCATGGATGTGGACTTAGATAAAGTGCCACTCAGGGAAGATGACTTAAGTGCTTATGAGATAATGCTATCAGAATCTCAGGAAAGAATGCTCTTCATCATTGATAAAGATAAAACAAAAGAAGCCAAAAAAATATGCGATAAATGGGATGTACCGATCACGCAGATAGGAACTGTTACGGATAGCGGTATCCTGCGTATGTGGCGAAATGGAAAATATGTCATTGAAACAGAAGCAGACCCATTGGTGCTTGGTGGCGGCGCTCCTCAATATGACCCCAAAGCAGAAAGACCTGCATATTTAGATGAGCTAAATAGTTTTGATGTAAATTCTCTGAAAACTGAGATGACGAGCGATGAAGTCTTTATGAAACTTCTAAAAGCTCCAAACATCGCATCAAAACGTTGGGTCTATGAGCAATATGATTCGCAGGTGAGAACGAATACAGTAAATATTCATGGCGACGCCGCAGTGATCAGACTAAAAGAGATACCCGGCAAAGGAATCGCTGTTTGCACGGATTGCAACAGTACTTATACATATCTGAATCCTTATATTGGAGCAGTTTCAGCAGTTGCAGAAGCGGCAAGGAATGTAGTCTGCGTAGGAGCAGAACCGGTAGCTATTACCAACTGTCTGAATTTTGGAAACCCTTACGACCCAAAAGTTTTCTGGACTTTCAAAGAAGCGATCAGGGGTATGGGCGATGCCTGCCGTGCATTTAATACACCAGTTACAGGAGGCAACGTCAGCTTCCACAATGAATCTCGCAACCGGGCTGTTAATCCCACTCCTACTATCGGTATGCTGGGACTTATTAATGACATCTCAAAAATATGTTCGGCAGATCTCAAAGAAGAAAACGAAGAGATTTACCTGATAGGTAATGATAGGGAAGAGCTCGGCGGCAGTGAGTACCTAAAACAAGTCCATCAAACAGTAAAAGGAAACGCACCGATCCTCGATATTCAAGAAGAGATGAATTTGCAGAAGGCGGTGCTTTCAGCTATCAGGGCAGGTCTAGTCTCATCAGCACACGATTGCAGCGAGGGTGGTCTGGCAATATGTCTGGCAGAAATGGCTATACTATCAAGTAATAATATTGGATGTGAGATTGATCTCGGTGATGACCCGACTCATAGTAAGCTATTCGGAGAATCCCAATCGAGGATTGTAGTGTCAATAAAAGCAGAAAACGTTGAGAAGCTCACCAATATCTGCAAGCAAAATAATGTAAGTATTCATAAGATTGGCAAGACTGTTAAAGATAACTTCATCATCAAAAATGCTATAAGCCAAAAAGTAGTAATGCTAAGGAAAGAATACGAGAATGTGCTTCCATCTTACATGAAATAAAATAAAAAGCTATGTAATACTTTTATTTTATTATAGATGTGTCATTAAAACTTTGATCTATTATGGAAACAGCAGTTCTCGAAAAACAGAAGATGACTTATGAAGAGTATTACAATCTCGGGGATGATGAGTTATATCAGTTAATAAACGGAGAATTGAATATGTCGCCGGCTCCGAGCTACGAACATCAGAGAGTTCACAGAGTTCTTAATTTTCTTCTAATGAAATATCTTATGGATAATGATATTGGAGAGCTTTTATATGCCCCGACCGATGTGATCTTAGATGATCTCAACACAGTACAGCCCGATCTGCTTGTAATTCTGAATGAGAACAAAGATATAATAAGGGAACGCGGAGTATTTGGCGCTCCGGATTTAACCTTCGAGATCATTTCCCCGACTTCTTTGATAATGGACAGGCATACGAAATATGAACTATACGAAAGATTCGGAGTAAAAGAATACTGGTTGATAGATATAAATAACAAAGCGATAGAGGTGTTTACGCTGGAGGATGGGAGATATTTATTAAATAGCTCTGCAACTATAGATGGTAAAGTAAAATCAAAAATAATGGATGGATTTACAGTAGAGATCTCAGAAATTTTCTAAGAAATCATTAATAATAAAACTGATATTTACTATGGAAACAGCAGTACTCGAACAGCAGAAGATGACTTATGAAGAGTATTACAATCTCGAAGACGATACTTTATACCAACTAATTCATGGAGAATTGAATATGTCGCCTGCTCCCTCTACTACTCATCAGAAAGTTCTGATGTCTTTAATAAATATCGTTTATAAATGCTTAGAAAATCATAAAGCTGGAGAGTTATTACCAAGCCCTACTGATGTTATATTAGATGAATACAACACAGTTCAGCCCGATCTGCTTGTAATTCTGAATGAGAATAAAGATATAATTAAAGAACGAGGAGTTTTTGGAGCTCCTGATATTACTTTCGAGATCATCTCACCAAGCTCTTTGATAATGGACAGGCATAAAAAATTTGAACTATATGAAAAATTTGGAGTGAAGGAGTATTGGCTGATAGATATAAATAACAAGGCGGTGGAGGTGTTTACGTTGGAGGAGGGGAGATATACATTATTTAGCTCTGCCACAATTGATGGGATAGTAAGATCATCAATTCTCGAAGAGCTTGAAATAGATATTACTAAGTTATTCCCTCAGGTCAAGGAATGATCTGCAGGTTCTGAACAAGTTGTTTAATTATCGAAAAAAAATGAAAAAACATAGCATACCTACTATAGCTTTATTACTATCTTTGGTCATTATCTTTATTTCTTGCCAAAAGCCCAAGCCAACAAGAAATTGCTACAGGGAACCTGATATCAGAAAGCCAATAACTTTCATAGTGAATGATGAACCAATCACAATCAATGCAGGGATTTATAGCAATAAAAACCCACATTTTGCTGATTGTTTATTAAAAAATGATGAGGAAAATGAATCGTTTTTTCAGTATATCAATTCTTATCTTCAGCCAATCTCAAAAAAATCGGCAATATCTTACTTGCTATATACTAATTTGAACTTAGACAAAGATTCAATATTATTAACTGACAATATTAAAGGATTCTCTGTTTACTATATTGAAAATAACAAATTCTATCATAAACTCTTTACACGATACGGTGATAAGGATTTTAGAGAGATCAAAGACCTTTCCTGCGAAACAAGGGGCATTATCACTAACTTCTGGTCTAAGATATTCACAAATTTCATTCCAGATATTGAAAATAACAGAGGAACATATTTTCATCTGGGCAGTCGCATCGCTTGCACTCTTGATGAATATTGGAAAGCTGATAGAAATTCCAGAGAGATGCTTAACGGGAGAATTAAAATTTATTCAAAAAAATTGGAAATATTTAATAGACTGACCTCTTGATTTTCCAAATTCTAAATAGATCATCTCTTTAATAGATTTTGGTATGATAATTCTTTAAAATTCATTTTCTATTTGCTTAATAATATCCTCAAACGATAAGAACCGAATAAGATATCATTTAACAATAATATCTTAGAATGTTAAGACATTGTGGCAAGACAATAAACAAATCGTAATTAATATTTTTTTGATTTAAAAACAAGAATATATCATGGCAACAGCAGTACTCGAACAGCAGAAAATGACTTACGAAGAGTATTGCAATTCTCTGAACATCTCTAAAAAATCGGGAATGACCGACGAAGACTTACAATTTGTTTCTTAATAACTGCTGAATACAGATATTTATTCTATGATTTTTCCTCTCCACTACCTATATTTAAAAAAATGGTTTTTACAAATTAGAATATCTTGTTATGGAAATACAACTGTTTTATGATATTTTGATAATCCTTGTTCTATCGTTAGTATCTGTTTATGTTTGCAATAAAATAAAAATACCAGCTATAGTTGGATTTTTGATAGCAGGTGTCATTGGTGGACCACATGGCTTGGGGCTTGTTTATTCGCAGCACGCAGTAGAGATATTCGGAGAAGTCGGCGTAATACTTCTGCTGTTCACTATCGGTATTGAGTTCTCTTTTAGCAAGCTGATGAGGATCAAGAAGAATATCCTGATTGGTGGAAGTTTGCAGGTGGTATTGACCATCGGTATTTTTTATTTTCTTGCTTATCAATATGGATACCAAAGCAGCGAGGCAATCTTCATCGGATTCCTTGCGGCTCTTTCCTCTACTGCTATCATATTGAACATTTTGCAGAAGCAGGGTACTATGGACACGCCTGAGGGCAAGGTAACGCTAAGCATTCTGATCTATCAGGATCTGGCAATCGTGCCGATGATGATATTCACTCCGATAATTGCAGGACAATCAGAGAATCTGGGAGAATCAGTATTGCTGCTCTCGCTCAAAGTGGTTGTGCTGATAGTCTTAGTTATTGTTCTTACCCGGTGGGTAATTCCATTTGTAATGTACCAGATAGCAAGAACACGGATCAGAGAGCTGTTTTTGATCAGTGTGTTGCTTTTATGCTCCGGGATCGTTCTTGTAACTTATCAGGCAGGTCTCTCTTTGGCTTTGGGAGCATTTCTTGCTGGACTGATCATTTCTGAATCTGAATATAATCATCAGGCACTTGGCAATATTATACCATTCAAGGATATTTTCTCCAGCTTTTTCTTTGTTTCCATTGGAATGATGCTTGATCTTTCTTTCCTTGCTTCAAATATACTTCCTGTGGTGATCATAGTATCTCTGATATTTCTGATCAAACTATTGACTGGCTCAATTGCAACCATGGTTTTAAAATATCCTATTCGAATAGCGGTGGTAGTTGGTTTTGCTCTATTCCAGATAGGTGAGTTCTCGCTAATATTATCAAAAGTAGGGATGCAGTATAATTTGATGAGCGATTTCGACTATCAGATATTTCTTGCCTCTGC
>CAYQTZ010000112.1:0-8064 GCA_964420565.1 uncultured Hyphomicrobiales bacterium | reverse complement strand
CGATATATAGTTCGCCGTCAGAAACTTCATATATACGTGGTATCAGATTTATCAGAGATGTCTTACCGCTGCCAATGCCGCCTACTATACCCAATGTCATGCCTTTATTGATAGTCAGATCCACATTAGACAGAACTTCCTGAGAATCATCACTAAACCGAAAAGAAACATCCCTGAATTCAATTTTGCCTTCTAATGTGCTAATGTTATTATCTGTTTTGCTGAATATTTTTGGTTTATTATCAATTATTGAGAATAGACGTTCAATGGAAGCAGTAGCCCTTTGTACAACATTTGTTATCCAGCCGATTGCCGCTGTAGGCCAGACAAGAAGATTGAGATAGATGAAAAACTGTGTCAGATCTCCGAGCGTGGCGTTGCCATTTATTACTTCAAGCCCACCGAGTCCGATGACGGCAAGCTGAGAAATGCCTACCAGAGTGAGAATGATTGGTACCATCGCTGTCTGATACTTGGCTAACTTCATGTTTTTATTCAGATATTCTTTGCTGATGCGATTAAATTCCTTTTGCTCATATTTCTGACGCAGATATGCCTTAACTATTCGAATGCCTGAATATGATTCCTGCGCTTGATGGGTAAGCTCCGAGAATTGCTCCTGTACTGCTTTGAATGATCTGTGAACTTTTTTCCCGAGAAAGTAAACAGAAATGGCTATTAATGGTAATGGTGCAAGCACAAAAAGAGTGATTTTCACGTTAAGAGTGAGCATAAAAAACAAAGCAAAAGAGAAAGTAGAGATAGTATTAGCTCCGTATATCAAAGCAGGTCCTATAAACTCTCTGGCGGCAGGAATGTCATTAGTGGTGTGAGCCATCAGATTGCCGGTACTTTTTTTCTGGAAGAAATCCATGTCCTGACTTTCGATAGACAACAGGAAATCGTTTCTAAGATCGTATTCAATAAGTCGCGAGCCGATACCAATGGTCTTTCGCGTTATGAACATAAAAATCCCGCTGCCGGCTGTAAGCAAGAAAATAAAGAAAAGTTGCAGCCAGATGTCATTCATTGTGAAGCTTTCCGATTTGATGATGTCCACAGTAGTGCCGACTACACGAGGAATAGCCGTAGAGCATAGATTTGAAATGATAACGAAAAATAAACCCAACAAAAATCGGTTTTTATATTTCTTAATATATGGTAGAAGTTTAAATATATTCTTCATTTAAGCTATTCGCTCATATTTTCTATCAGACGTATTCTATCGTTAGAGAAACGAATTCTAAGCCAATCCCGTGCATATTCCAGAGTTTTTTCCTTTTCTTTTTTTTGTGTATTGTCTTTGAATGTTATAATAAAGGTTGGTATAGTATCGTAAACGAAGGTAGTGTCGTCAATGTGTAAAAACTCTATTGCCTTGGCATAGCTGTATGATTTGATCTTATCAAAATGGAATTTTATTTCGCTGTCGAATTGCCTGAAAGGAATTGTATCGTACTGCCTTAGCTTCATGATCTCGTTTTCTAAAAGCTGTATTTTCATGTCTTTATCTTGAATTTGCTTCTCATTTTTTGTATAGATGTCCTCCAGAATTTTCACTTTAAATTTACTATTGAATTCAGCGAGTTTACTTTCTATATCTATATTGTTCCCTCGTCCCTGATGGATCTTGATTTGAGTTTTATTAGTAAGCGGGAAAGATTCTTTGCCGCTAATGCCGTAATAGGATAATAGATCCTGTAAAAACATTATTTTATCTTCTTCAATGGGTTCACCGATATAAAATAAATTAATTGTTGAAAGAGTATCAGAGAAATCAATTCTGGAGCTGACTAATTCACTGCCTTCAAACTTTGTGCGTTCAGCGATAAATTTTTCGGCTGCAATATTGAAACGGGTTTCCTGTATTACTTTCCAGAAAATTACGCCGCTGGGGAGTATGGTCAAAAACAGAAGAATTATGGCATAGACTTTATACTTTTTAATATCCTTGTTATCAATATATTTAACTATAGGGAATCTCAGATATTTAACAACCAAGAAAGTAGAAATGCTAATGAATACTGAATTAATAAAAAATAAGTAAAACGCTCCGAGGAAGTATTGCATATTCAATGTGGCGAGTCCGTATCCTGCGGTACATAGCGGAGGCATAAGAGCAGTAGCAATAGCAACACCCGGCACTACATTACTTTTTTCTTTGCGTGAGCCGGCTACAATACCAGCGAAACCGCCGAAAAGCGCTATAAGTACATCAAGAATAGTTGGCTTGGTGCGGGCTAATAACTCAGTTTGTTCAATATTCAATGGTGTAACTAAAAAATAAATTGTTGAAGTAGCGAGAGCGATAAATACCGCAATGCCAAGATTCTTGAATGATTTGAATAATGTGTCAATATCGTTGGTCCCGATAGAAAGCCCAATGCCGAGTATAGGGCCCATTAGAGGCGATATAAGCATGGCACCAATAATGACGGCTATTGAATTGACGTTCAAGCCTATAGAAGCAATCAATATGGAAAACATCAAAATCCATGCAGGAGCCCCCCTAAAAGAGATATCTCTTTTAATACCTGCGATAGTAGCATCAATATCAACACCTTCTTTTATCCCCAGAATGTCGTTGAAAAGACGGCGCACAGATACCAGTATATATCTTATTTCTTTTCTCATAGTAATCCTCTTCGCTCAAAAAAGCAATTTACATCTAAGATGTATCAGGTGCAAGGAAAAAAATCTTAATCGGTAGCTTTATTGGTGTTTTATATTACCTTACTATTATAGAATAAAAAGCAAATGATTGATATATTTTTTTCAATTGAGTTATAGCTATCACAAGATCTCTATGAATAAGGGAGGGAGTAACCTATTGAAATATAATGTTTTAACCTCCCCCTCTTTTAAGAGTGGGATTTAGGGGGTGTTTTTCTCTTCATTTTGCTATAGTCTTAATTCCTGTTAGGTGGGCTGAATTCTTGAGTATCTATTAGGTGAAATAAAGACTAAGTAATCACATATAAGACTTAATTTTTAGTAAATTATTCTAAGGAACAGTAAACAGCAACCAATGATTAATAAAAAAAATATAAAAATCTTTGCAGAATTGCTATATCCTTATTATTTTTGTTGATTGATTAATTGGGTATATATTTGTATATCATATAAATATTAATTATTTTGTGTAACAAATTGTTTACATTTGTGTTTATACTAATATTAGATGAAAGATATAATGAAAGACAACAGAATTAAAAATATACATGAAAATGAATTTCTCACTTATAAAAAATACTTTTTAAAAACATTTATTGGGGGTAACTTATGAAGTTATTACTTAGACTTTGTGCATTTGCACTACTTTTATCATTTGTAGCGTCTCCTGCTTATGCGCAGTTAGACGACTACATTTTCAGTCAATTCGTAGATGAATACGAAGAGATCACGGATGGTGATGTTATTGTTGATGAATATGAAACATCGGACGATGACGAGTATTATGACAATGAAATAGGATTTGATTTCTATTTTAATGGTGAATGGTATGATGAATTTAATGTTTCCAGTAATTGCTACTTGTGGTTTGGTGAAACAGTATTTGGAACATACTATGACCCACTCGCAAATTCTGGTTCAGACAATATGATTTGTCCATGTGGTACTGATATGCGTTTTTATGACAGTAACGATGGTTCTTTGACTTACGAAACAATTGGTGATTCACCCAATAGAGTTTTAGTAGTTCAATGGAAGAATCTTTGTAGATACGGTCAATCTAGTTCAGTTCATAATGTTCAAATAAGGCTTTATGAGGGATCTAACAATATTCAAATTATTTATGGTGAATGGGATCCAACAAATTCTGATGACCCACAAGTTGGTATAAAAGGTGATGATAATTCAGACTATAGAGTACGTGAAGTATCAAATGGAACTAATGACTGGGATGATTCGTATGAAGCTACAAGTATTACAGCAACTTGTGATTTCACTACTTCTTTTTATCCCGATGAAGGTTTGGTATATGAATGGGGCAACGAGCCAATGGTCTATGGATCAAATGCTACTGCACAAGTAATTGATGCAGTTCCTCAAGGCGGACAGAATCAGGCAGTAATTCGCTTCAATGTGATGACAGATTATGCAGTAGATCCTATTTCTGCAACTGGCTTTACATTCAACACTAATGGAACTGACGATATAGCAGATCTCGAAACTGCTAAATTATATTATACTGGTGGTAATACAGGTTTTTCAACAGATAATCAATTTGGCGACGATATTGACAACCCAGACGGCGAGTTAGTATTTTCAGATGATCAAGATCTTCTTCCAGGCAATAACTATTTCTGGCTTGCCTATGATCTGGAAATGGATGCTACATTGATGAACGTAATTGACGGAGAAGTGATTGACGTTACTATCTATAGCCCAACAGAAGGCGAAGAAGCTACATACGAAGCAACTACTCAAGCCCCTGAAGGCAGCAGAACAATTATGGCTCCTCTCGAGGGAACATATCACATCGGTGCTGATGGCGATTATCCGAATTTATCTACGATCTTTGCCGACGCAAATGTACTCGGACTATCAGGCGATGTTACCTGCGAAATAATAAGTGATTTCACAGAAACAGATATGGCTATGCTTGGTCAGTGGGACGAAGTCGGCGATGGCGATTATACATGGACTATCACCCACGACGGTACACCAAGAACGTTAACTCTGAATAACTTCCTCGTATTTGACGGCGCTGACAGAGTTACAGTAGATGGTGAATACGACGGCGAAAACTATTTGACAATTAATAATACATTAGGCTATCATGGAATAGTTTTCACATCATATTCAAGTTATGATCCAACAGATGATGAATCAGAAGATGATGGTCTCGGTGCAAATAACAACACAGTAAAGTATGTTGATATCAACGTTACAGTCAATACTGGCTATACTTCCGTTGGTATTGGTTTCCTCGGTTCTGCTAATAACGAGAACGTTATAGAGAACTGTAATATTACTGGTGCTACTTTCGGTCTTTACACTGAGGGTGGTTTCGATAATGAATTCCTGAACAATAGCATTGGTTCTGATGACCCAACCATGTATATTCAGACCTATGGTATGTATCTTACGTATATGGAAGGCAACTCATTAGTAAAAGGCAATCATATTTTCAACATCATTCGTAGCAATTATGGAGCTTTAGCAGGTGTTTACACTATGGGTTGCGACGGAATGGTATTTGCTCATAATAAAATCAACAACATTATTAATAATGTTGACTATGCTTCCCGTGGTATCTGGGTAGCTGGCGGCGATAACAATAAATTCGTCAATAATGAAGTCTATTACATCAATGCTTTGGGATGGTATTCATCTACAGCATATAACCCTGAAGGAATCTTTATCGACGGTGGAAATAACAACAAATTCCTCCAGAATACAGTTCACATGTATGGTGAATTTGTCGGGTCAGACTATGATGGTTTAGCTGCCTGCTTCTTAGTTGATAACAGCTCCGTTTCTTCACTTGACTTAAGAAACAATATCTTTGTAAACCAAATGACAAGTGAAGCATCCATAGAAACCTATGCAATTTATGCTTATCCTGGTAATTTCGGTACTTTGAACTATAATAACTACTGGAGCAACGGAAGTGTAGCTTATGACGCTGATGACAGAACTGCACTCAGTCTTTCAGGATGGCAATCCGCTACAGATATGGACGAAAATTCTGCAAACGAATATGTATTCTTCATGGCAGATGACGACCTACACTTAAACGGTTCGTCCGTTGGTAATGCCAATCTAAAATGTCCTATTATTAATCAGGGCAACAACGAATGGTATGCCGGTGTTGATATGGATGGCGAAGATCGTACAAACGATAACAACGTAATGGGTGTAGATATTGCTATACCAGCCAACGTTACTATTGACCCAGCTCTTGCAGCCGATAGAGATTTCTACTGTATTGGCGATGAAATGAACTTCGAATTTGGCTTCGTGGTTGATGGTTTTGAAGACGGCATAGAAAGAACTGTAAACTCAATGGATATTGCCGCTCAATATACATGGTTTGAAAACGGCGAAGAAATAGTAATAGACCCTGAAGAAGAAACTCAGAATTATGAAATAAGAGATAATGAATTGACTGTATTTGAATCTACAGCCGATATGGAATATTATCACAGTGAGATCAACGTTCTTGGCGTAGAAGCTTCAACAGAACAGGTACCTACAGGTGTAGAGATTCCTTTGGCTATTGACGAACAACCAAAAACACAAGAAGCATGTGTAGAAGATACAGACGTGGTTCTTAGTGTCGGCGCTTCTGGTACCATCGTTGGCTATCAATGGCAGATAAAACAAGGAAATTCATGGTATGATATCGAAGCTGAAGGTGCAAATAATGCAGAGTTTACTCCTTACTTACCATATGGATCAGAAACCGAAACTTATCGCGTAATCGTATATGGTCCTGGTAACTGTGGCCCCGACCAGCTCGTTTCCGAGGAAATGCAGCTTATCATATACTATCCTCTGACAGATCCTTACTTAACTTATGATTTTGATCCTGAAAATGTTTGCTTTGGTGATGATATTTATCTTACAACCAATGTAGATGGTACATTATATGGGTATCAATGGCAAAAAGAACAAGCCGGCGAATGGATTGACATAGATCCTTCTGCTAACCCAACTGCAATTGGCCAAACATTACACTTAGAATCAGTTAATCCTTCAAATTCTGGAAATTATCGCTGTATGGTCTTTGGATCATCAGTATGCGAAACGGCAATTAAATATACAGAAACATTGAATATTACTGTCTGGCCACTTTTCGAGATAGTACGCCATCCACAGAAACAAAACATTGTTTGCCGCGGCGACATGGTAAATATGGATGTAGTTATTGACGGTTTCCTCGTTGAAGACGATCCTGATATTCCTACTTATCAGTGGTATAAAGATGGTCGTAAAATTGATCCTGAAGTAAACTCAACTGCAAACGATCCGATTCTTTATATTGATGATGCAGACTTTGAAAATAGTGGTACTTACAGTGTTGAGATATACAAATTTGACTGTAGAGGAAGAGCATTAACAATGAGCCAGAATGCAGTTCTTTATGTACTTTCAACTCCAGAAATTACAGAAGCTCCAAAATCAAGAACAGCAGAGTTTGGCAATAATCTTCACTTCGAAGTTAAAGCACACGTAGAAGGCGCCCCGACAGATTATCCTATCCATGTTCAGTGGTTCAAAGGTGTAAAACCTGGTGTGCCAATGGAAGATGGCGAGAATATTGAAGGTGCACAGGCTTCTATCCTTAATATAAAGAACGTTGGACCAACAGATTTCAGCGAATACTATTACGTAGAAGTTACAGGACTTTGCGGAACAGCACAGTCGGATTACTTTGCTATCAGCGAAGCACCTTCTATTGATATTACTACTCAGCCGGAAGATGTGCATGCTTGCCCAACTACAGACGTAACATTTACAGTAGAAGCCGAAGTATCCACAATTGGTCCTATGATGCATTATCAGTGGAGATTTAATGGTAATGACTTAGAAGATGGTGGCCCAGTAAGCGGAGCTACAACAAGCGAACTTACTTTAGAAGGCGTTGATGCTGCATGGGCAGGTATTTATGACTGCGTAATCACACTCGATACAGGCGACGACACCAAAACATCTAACGGTGCTGAGCTTACATTCGTAGAATTGCCTGTTATCATTGCCAATCCGACAGCTACATTAGACTTGCAGGTTGATGATATGCTTCAGTTAGCAGTTGTTGCCAACGGTGATGACCTTATGTATCAGTGGTATAAAGATGGAGATGAAATTGACGGAGCTACAGAATCAACTTTCACAGTTGATATAGTAACAGTTGATGACGCCGGTATTTATATAGCTAAAGTTTATAACAATTGCGCCGAAGTAATGAGCGAGCAATCAGTTGTTACTGTAACATTATTGAGCTGGTCAAGTGTTGACAATCCGATAGCTGGTGAATTTACATTGCTCGGCAACACACCGAACCCGACAAATGGCGCTACACGGATTAACTTCATAGCTGGCACAACCGACAAT
>CAYQTZ010000111.1:0-8145 GCA_964420565.1 uncultured Hyphomicrobiales bacterium | reverse complement strand
TTGTGTTCCCCCTTAAAATTAAGGGGGATTTTCCGTGCTTACTCCCTCCCTTGCGGGGAGGGTCGGGGTGGGATCGTTTTTATTGCAATTTTTCATAATATTTATACCCCATCACACAGTCTCTAACATGGATGATATTAGCTTGAAAGATAATTAGAGTGTGAAAAAATATTCAAGCATGGATTGTCAGGAATGTTCTATGATGAATGGAACTTAGGAATCAAGATGTAACACTATGTCCATAACTTGATCCATACAGATACTGAATATTTAGTTATAATAAAATTATCTATCTTCTTGGCAAAGTAAAATAAAAAGTGCTGCCTTTGCCAACTTCGCTTTCGCACCATATCCTGCCGCCGTGCTTTTCTACGAATTCTTTGCAAAGAACAAGCCCTAAACCGGTTCCTGATTCGTTGTCTGTGCCTTTGCGAGTTAAATCATGACCTACGGAGAAAATATCTTCTATATGTTCTTTCGGAATTCCAATGCCATTGTCTTTTACGAAAAACATGACTGATTGATCGTCGTCTGTATCTTCTTTTTTAATAATACCGATTTCTATCTTGCCGCCATGCTTACAGAATTTAATGGAATTTGTAACAAGATTTCTAAAAATTGTTACGATCATATTCCTATCGCAAAGAAATATTGTGTCGGGTTTGATATTATGCTCTAAGGTGATTTTTTTATCCTGAGCATTTTGTTTTAAAAGATACACAGTGTTGAAAGCGATTTCGTATAAGTCCAGTTCTTCTTTATTGAATGGTATTGTGCCGATTTGTGTCCTTGACCATAACAGTAAGTCATTTAATAACTTATATATTGAATTAGCTGAGTCGTTTATTGTGTTTGACATCAGTTTGATTTCATTTAATGTTAGTTCCTCAGCTCCTTTTGCCATAATACTTGTCAGACCAAGAAAGCCAGAAAAGGGTGATCTCAAATCGTGGGCAATTATCGAGAAGAATTTATCTTTGGTAGCGAGACTTTGTATTAGTTTCGCTTCTGATTCAGATAATTCATCTAAAAGTGAATTCTTCTGAAATAGTAATGCTTCTAAATCTTCCTTTGCTGCCTTGACTTCCTCGAAAAGAGTTGTTCTAATGTCTTCTTCCTGTTTTCTTTCTACCGCTCGCCACACAGTATCCATTAGCAATGTTAGCTGTAAAACATCAGTTTCATTGTAATTTGTGGCTTTATTAGCAACTCCAACAACAGCTACAATCTCATCTTTTACAAAAATTGGAACTGTCAGGAAATTTTCGAGATGAGCATGACCTTCGGGATAACCTTTCTTCAATGGGTTGGATGCCTGAAAATCATTAACTACTATTGGTTTCCTCTGGCGAACTGCTTCTCCCCATATACCAGTTCTATCAAGATCATATCTTGTTCTTTTCTTTGTAATCGAACATTCCCTCATTACTTCATTAGACCATGAATTAAGAATGAACTCCTTTTTTTCTTCATCATAGAAATAGATATAACCTAATTTGCTATCAGTAAACTCTACTGCTTTATTCAAGGCATAGTCGAGAAATTCCTGAACTGATTCTGTCTTACTCTGTAATATATTTACAATAGTTTTCAATCTTTCTTCGTTTTGTTTTAATTCTTTTTCTGCAAGCACCATTTTGGTTATATCGAGATAGGAGATTACCACACCATAATCTCCGTATCTAAATGGCTCTGCGGTAATAGTGATCCAAGTGGTATCATTATTGTTTTTTACTATCCCTGACACATTTTCTGCTCTTCGATTTTCTTTCAGAGCAATTACACTGGCATATTCATCGGCAGGCATAAGAGAGCCATCTGGTCTGATTATGTTCCATACTTCACCACTGATCTGCCTTTTTAGTAACTCTTCTTTACTAAGACAGAGCAGTCGTTTTGCTTTTTCATTATTTTCTACAAGATTTCCATGTTTATCTGTTAAAGAAACACCAAAAGGTAAAAAATCAAATAGAGCTTTGTATTTTTCTTCGCTTTCTTTTAGTGCTTCTTCGGCAAGTTTGCGGCCGGTAATGTCATACATAGAAACAACAGCACCTTGTTTTTTTCCATTTTTATCAAATATTGGTGTTCCGCTTGCTACATAAGTGCTTGGTTTTGCGTGTTTAGGAAATATTATCATCTCTACGTTATTAAACTGCTCGCCTTCTAATGCTCTGAAAAGCGGAACATCTTTTTTTTGCATTTTTGTTTTTTCGTCCGGTAGGTATAGGTCATAATAATCTGCCCAATGTTCTGCATTTATATTTTTTTGTGGTAAACCATGAAATATTTGAGTTGCTTTATTGAAATAAGTTAGATTTTCATTTGCATCACATGCAACAACACCAACTTTAAGGTTGTCAAGTAAAGTGGAAATAAATAGGTTTTGTTGCTCTAACTTCTCTTCTGCTTGCTTGCGTTCGGTGATGTCTTGCACAATCCCAAACCAGCGAGAGTCTCCATTGTCTAACACTGTCGGAGTTGATTCTATACGCAGCCAATGTAATTCCCCATCACCCGTGATAAAACGTCCTTCCCATAGGAATGGCTCATGGTAATGGGCTGCTTTTATGTTTCGCTCAAGAAAGCCCTCTCGATCATCGGGGTGCACTAAATCATTTACGACTGCAGCATCAGCAAGGACATCCTCTCGGCTCAGTTTGAAGATATCGCACCATCTGTTGCTGACGTATTTGAACCTCATGTGGATGTTCTCTCGCATCCAAACGATGTAGATGCCTATTGGAATACTTGCAACCAACTCATTGAAGCGAGCCAAGCTTTCCTGTAGCGACTCTTCCAACTTCTTGCGTTCGGTGATGTCTCTAAAAGTACCCAAAACCAACTCTTTACCCTTTAAATCAATTATTGTACCTCTTATTTCAACGTTTTTTGTTGTATTCAGGGCAGTTACAATATCAATATCGACAGGCGTAGCGGGTTGATTTTCATTTTCTGGTCTATTTTTAAAGCTTTTTAGGGCTTTTTGATGTTGAGGTTCCGGGTGCAACTGCAATTGATGCTTTCCAATGATATTATCAATAGTGGTTTCAAATAATTTTTCGGCTGTATAGTTGGCATCTATGATTATACCTGTACTTCTATCAGCCAGAAGGACGGCATCGGGCGATGCTTCAAAAAGCGATTTGTATCTGGCTTGGCTTTCCTGAAGCTCCTCTTCCATTTGCTTGCGTTCGGTGATGTCTCTTGCCCGAATAATTGTTCTGATACGGTTACCATTTTCATCGTATTCACTATTCAAAGAATCTTCAATCCAAATATATTCTCCATTTGACTTTTGTGCCCTATATTCGTAACGGAAATATTCTTTTTGTTTTTTATGTGCTTCATATAATTCATTTTTAATTCTTTCCTGATCTTCAGGATGAATGAACGAAAAAATTTTATCGAGTTTTATTTTTTTAATATCTTCAACATTTTGTCCAAGCATTTTTGCATAACAGGGTGAAATATATTTGATCTTGTCATCTTCAATAAGGACTACACCATCAGAGATATTTTCAGAAAGTAATCTATATTGTTCTTCGCTTTCTTTTAGGGCTTGTTCTGCTTTTTTGCGGTTGGTGATGTCCTGAACAACACCAACTAAAGCCTTCAGTTTACCTGCAACATCAAACATAGTCAATCCTTTGGCATTGACATACCTGATCTCTCCTGAATCCTGCCGAATAATTCGATGCTGAATTTCATAGGGCTCTCCATTTTTCGCTCTGTTAAAGGCTTCTTCAATGGCATGCCTGTCTTCAGGATGTGCGATCAGAATGAGTTGTGATGAGGATAGTTGTGAATTGACGCAACCATGAATATTGAGCCAGTTTTCCGTAAAAATCCATGAATCGTTTAATATATCCCATTCCCAGGCACCAAGTTCAGCCAATTGCTCGGCTTGAATCATAATTTCTTTTTGTTTAGCCAGATATTCTTCTGCCAGCTTGCGTTCGGTGATGTCGGATGCAACTCCTTCAATAATCAATTCTCCATTAATTTCCTCAATATTAAAAGCCCTGTCATGAAACCAGTGAATATTGCCATTAATATCATAAATGCGATATTCCAGATTGAAAGTTTCATTTTCTTTAATATTATTTAAAGTTGTTTTTACTTTTTCTACATCTTCTTTATGAATCTGATTAGTCCATTTCAAAGGATTGCTCTTTAATTCATCCTGCGAAATACCAAGTATTTTTACAACCTGTTCCGACCAGTAAACCGCTCCCTTACCCCTGTTATAAATATAAACAATATCCGGCAATCCTTCTATTAATCTTTTATATCTGTTTTCGCTTTTCTTGAGTGCTTCCTGCTGCAACTTGCGTTCCGTAACATCACGGCAGAAACAAATCTTATCTCCATTTTCTTTTTGGTAGGAAACAGATATTTCTACTGTGAAAATGCTTCCGTCTTTTCTTTTGTGTTTTGTTTCAAATATCTCAGAGCCGTTGGCCATTATTCGTTCAATGCTAGCTTTTGTTTCTTCAGGCGTATCTTCGGCATCTAAGTCAGAAATTTTCATTCCAATTATCTCAGATCGTGAATATCCTGACATCCTGCAATATGAGTCATTCACATCTGAGATAATACCCGTTTTACTAACAACCCAAAAGCCGTCCTGAGTAGTCTGCAAGATAGAACGCAGATAGCTTTCTCTTTCACTTAGGGTATGACCAACATTTATGCCCTCTACCATTTCCTTCATATATTTTTCTTTTAATTTGTCATAATCACGTCTAAGCTCTTCCATCTCATCGATTAGGTTTTCATTAGGGTTTTGTGTGTTGCTCATAAATTTCTTATTAATGTTAAATCAAATTAATCCAAACTTATAATATAACTAAAAAAATGAAAAATGAAAAATGAAAATGGAGTTAAGTAGCTTTCAGCGGTTAACGGTCAGGGGGCTAATCAATTAAGAATTCCCTACGTAGCTAAGCAGCGTAGCAGCGATCTATTAGTAATCACATTCCCAAATCGGAGTTTGGGAATGAGTAGGAAGATGTCGGAGTTTGGGAATGAGGGTCTATACTTGAACACTTGACAATAGATGGGGAAAGCTTGATAAGGAAAACCTTAGCGATAATGAAGGCAAATGCAGAGTCATTGAATCTAAAATCGGACTATTCAGGGCAGATGTTGCTGATACCATATTCTTTTTATTTCATATCAATAATATTTTTCTTAATATGCAAGATTTGAATGTGAGCCATTATTCCTCTCTTAATATCAAATCAACATACCTTGAGAAAGTTGGAACTTCATTGCCCTGATCATCAACTATCTTTAAATAGAGGAAATATCTGGCAACTACTTCAGGTGTTACCACGGGCAGCACAAGAATATCTTTTCTACCTTTCATTTCAAGATCAGATAAAAGGTATTTTTGACTTGATATTTCTCTTTTTAGCTTATATTCATGCCATGTTGCTACCAGATAATACTTATTTCTGTCTAAAGTTTTCTTCTTGCTTTCGATCAGATTATATGGTATAGCTAAAGTGTCATTAGCACCATACTCCTGCGAAAAAACATCAAAAACAGGGAATATCTGTAATTCAGGATATATTCGATCCTCTAATTGAGTGCTGAAATACTCCTGGTAAGCATCTCCTTCAAAAACGATCTCCTTGATATCAAACCCTGTATGTGCTGTGTCATTTTTTTCGGTATTACTTATAATTGATAATTTAATTTTATCTTTATGTAACAGGTCTCCGGTACTCGTTTTCGGGGCTATCTTAAGATTCTTTATACCCTTAGTTTTGAAGCCAGGTTTTAATCTGACAGATTCTTTTGTCTTTTCAATATATTTCTTTCTTTTGTATATTTCCTGCAGATCAACGAATAGTGAGGCATCTCCCATTTGTACTATTGTGTCTATCAGGTAAAGATCGTCAATCGAAACTTGAATCCTGTTTTCTTCAATGTGATTTATTCCTACTATTGAAAGATGCTTGATCATGGAAGTATTCTTTGATGGATAATGATAATCTCTGATTTGGACTCCATTTTTATTTATTCTATCTCCTTTTTCTATACCAATAAATCTGCTGTCAGCAATATTAATACAGTTATAATCTGTAATGTAAGGTTCAAAAATATCATTGCTATCAGGTGTAATCCAAAGACACTCTTTAGAATCAAATTCTTTTATTAATAACCGAGCTTCATTGTTGAATTTTATATAATCATCCATTGCAATTATAAACTTCCCTTCTGGCTTGTCCTTTGGATGCAAATACTCGACTCTGAGCCATGGTATTATGTATTGCATCCTTATTTGCTCATGTGATCGTCCTAATCTTACGTCACAATAAACAGTATCTGATGGGAAGTATTGGTTTGCAATTGATGCGATCTTTGTTCTTTGTTCAACGAAAGTAGCAGAGTAGGATGATAAATAATAATGAGAAAACAAAGTAATGGATAGATATATGATCAGCCACAACGTAGCAGCCAACACCTTGTTTTTTCTGAATAAATAAATAATTGATATAGAAACTAATAATGTGTAAACTGAGAGTACTATCATGTTGTGTTCGCCAAGCGTAACAACGAACGGAAAGAAATAAATGAAGTTAATAGAGACCGAATCACCAGCAAAGCGAACCCCATATTCTTCTGTAATAAAAAAGTACATGACCATTATTGAAAATATGCTAAGAAAGATATTAAAAAGGATATCCCTTCGTTTTAGCTTTGACAGAAAGAAAAGACCAATTGCAAATAGAGGAACTGTTGATGTTATAATATATCTGCCATAAAAGAATCTATCGAAACGAAAATTATTGAGATAGAAAATAGATGTATGATTAGTTACAATTAATGTTCCTATGAAAATCAACAAAGACAAAAACATGAACAATCCCAGATCGCTTTTTATAATCTTTAGAAATTTTAAGTCATACTTTCGTATGAGAATTCCAATAGAGAAGAGTATTCCAAATAGTATTAATAAATGGCTGGAAACAGTTAGATAGAATAATTTTCCGATTGAATTGAAACTCAAGGCCCAAAGCTTTGATAAGTTACTGTCTATGATTTCCCAATCATGAATTAAAAACATAGGGATAACAAAAGCAATAATAGATATGATGAATTTAATTATATCAAATAAAGCGATTCTTTGATTCTTTATTAATGAATAGAAAACAAAGCTCAAAGATGTAAAAGCAAGAATCAATGTGAATATAATATTTTCATTTAAAAGAAAGTAAGCTGATAAGAAAGATGTGATTATTATCAAAAACAGCTGTAATGCTTTTTTACCAAATATTAGACTTAGAACTGAAATTGTTGCTATTGTTATAATGAATTCAAGTTTGCTAACAATGGATGTAATAAACTTGCCTGAAACAGCTTCTTTATTAATCATTATATTTGCTAAAGAATCCCCAAATATCAGCACAAGATAAACCAGTCCAGACATAATCAAAAGAGAAGATATTGTTGTTATAGGGCTTAATCTTCTTTGAAATGTCAGAATGATCAACAGCAATATAGCTATTGGCAAAGCTACAACCCCACGAGCATGGATGGAAAATATATATACTGAAATAATTGTAATAATTAAAGAATTAATAAAGTTTGGATTTTTGATTGTTCTTGAAATCAGATAAAAGAAAAGAGTTATAGCTGTTACCATCACTGAGCCTGTCATAGAATAGTTTGCTAATGTTAGATAAGAAGGATAGCAGGAGATGATTATGGCTATGATCAGTGCGGTCTTCCTGTCGCTTTTAAAGAAACCGATGAGCAAGAAATAAATCCAGAAAACCATTGTTGAAGCAACAATAGCATTAATAACTAATATCGCCTGATAAATATCTATGGGAGATGTGAAAAGCCAATAAGCAGGAACAATAAGCAAACTATACCCAAACCCAGATGGATTAGCACCTTCTACTAAATGGTGCATTAGTCCTATTCCCGATATATATCTGGCATAACCTGTATAAACGAATTCATCATCTGTAACAATTGGATATGTTTGTGACAGATTTAGCAAAATATGAATAACAAGAAGAATTGTATAAGCAATAAAAACATAACGATGTTCATACAGTTTATTTTTTAATCTATTGAAATATGAAATCTCTTTTTTCATTAAAATCCTGTTTTTTTTAAATC
>CAYQTZ010000110.1:7479-8155 GCA_964420565.1 uncultured Hyphomicrobiales bacterium | reverse complement strand
ACCGTAAAAGATGCCTTTGAAATCTCCGTCGGCAGTTTGTTGTAAAGCAGATAGCAATTGGGGAGTGATATTTATACCATTTCCGCATAGAATAATAATATCATAAGATTTAATTTGCAGATCGTGATTTTTTATTATCAACGAAAAAGTATCTGTATCTGTGGCTTTGTCCATTAAATAAAAAACTCGATTGTCAGAAACAGAGCTGAATAATACTCTGACCTCATTATTCGAGATATAATTATTAATACTTTTTATCTCTTCATTTGAAAGTAATTTCGATTTGTTGGTAAGAACGGGACAGTTCGTTGTCAAAACTAATGATTTCAATACTTCATCGGGCTCAATCTCAGATAAAATGGTTGTGCCAGGGTTCTTACTATCGAAAGTATTTAATATCTTAACGGGAATATTTTTCACCATAGCTGGTTTAATAGTATCGGGATGCAGTACTTTAGCTCCATAATAAGAAAGCTCTCTTATTTCGTCGAATGACATTTTGTTGATGGCAGAAGCTTCTGGCACAAGTCTCGGGTCTGCAGAGAGAACTCCGCTCACATCGGTCCATATTTCTATAACTTCAGCACTTAAAGCCGCCCCAAAAATTGCTGCTGAATAATCTGAGCCACCTCTGGTAAATGTAGTGATCCTGCCCTCGGAATTTGCCCCTATAAAA
>CAYQTZ010000110.1:0-7469 GCA_964420565.1 uncultured Hyphomicrobiales bacterium | reverse complement strand
AAACCCTGAACAATAGTAATAATAGGGCTATCGTCTATATGCTCTCTTATCAGATACTGCGTCGCCTCGAAATTAACTGTTGAGTGAGTATTACCACTATCCATTTTAATTAATTCTTTGGAATCAAGTATTTGGCAGAATAAATCAGTGGATTTGCAATAATGGAAAAATATGGAAGTAGAAAGATACTCTCCAAAAGCAAGGCACTTAGATTTTGTAAGTGGAGTACATTCCTTTAGTATTGCAATACCGTCTATCAAATCGTTCAATGAGTTAATGAGTGAGTTGATTTGCATAATAGATTGCTGTAATTCACCAGTGCTTTTTATTAATTCATTTGCGATATCAATATGCCGCTCTCTTACTTGTTCAGCCAAAGCTTTAGAATATTCTAAATCTCCGACAGCAGCATTAGATGTTATCTGAATCAGATTATCAGTAACTCCAGAGCAAGCAGAAAGAACGACTACCTGCGGCTTATCGATACGTTCTTTTAGTATGCTTAGTACATTTTTCATTGCCCCAGCATTTCTAACAGAAGTTCCACCAAATTTAAGTACTATCATAATAACTAAAAATCAATAAAAGTGGACAAATGCTCTGTCTCGGTTAAATGCACTAGAATATTTTCATCAATCAAGTCGTGAGCAGCCTTTTTAGCTTCATTTGGCAATATGCGATTACGATAGGCAAAGTGCCATATATCTAAAGGGGCAACGGATATTTCCAAAATAAGCTTTTGCGGTAAAGTAAGTGGTTTCTTATCTATATATCTCTTTCTTACAGATTCTAAGAAAAGCTTAGATTCTTTGTCAATGATATGAGCTGCAGAAAAATAATAGTTGTCTTCATCCATCAGATCACAAATTGGGAAATAGCCGCCCTTTTCTACTAACAAAGGCAGGAAAGAAATTCCAACTAAATATGGTTCAACGTCCACTCCTCCCCATAGATCATCCCAGACAGGTTTGTCGTATTGTTTCAGCCATTTGAAAAATTTGATCTCGCGTTCAGGTAGCATCATTAAAGTTGAATGCCCGATACTTTGGACAATAAGCTCAGCCTGCTCCAAAGTAATTTCCTGCAAAGCACTTTCAGGGAATACAAGATAATCTTTTTCTTCTGATTCTTTGATGCACCAATTCAGTATTTCATTGTCTGTCATATATTATTCTGCTTTCTGTTTCACATTTTTCTTTTTTCGCCTAAGGTAAACTCCTGCTATAAGCCCACCCACAACGAGTACGTTAGTAAGAATGCTAAGGAATCTGCCAGTTTCGAAACTACTGGAGTGATACCTTAATTCTACAGTATGTTTACCTTCAGGTACTACGACGGAGCGGAAGGCATAATTAGTTTTTATTATCTCTGTTTTTTTGCCATCAATATAAGCTTCCCAGCTTGGTGGATAATATATCTCGCTAACAAATAAAAGATTATTGCCAGTAGCATTTACTTCAATTTTAATATACTGGTTTTTATGCTCAGTAATTTTCACAGATGCCTGATCGCCGGCAGGTTCAATCTTTTCGGAAATACTTTCTTCAATATAAGCAATTTCTTCCGGATTGAAATCGCCGTTTTTCAGATGCAATAATATATCCATCGGTTCTGCTGTTTCTACAGTGTCAACGAAGAAAGCTCTTGGCAAAGCTGCAGGGTTCATATAAACATAAGCATTAAGAGACTGGTCCTGGTATAGCGGCTGCATACCCTGCCCAAGCTGTTGGTTAAGTACAATATATTTTACATTCAATATATTCCATAAAAATGGATTGAATAAATGTGCCGTAGAACCTGCATATTCGTCAGGATTGGCAAAATCAAGTAAATCCTGATAGACTCTCATCTTAGCAGCATGATAGCCATTTATGTTCTCAAGTAAGAAATATGCAGGTACATTCGATGGATTAGCCACGAAATCAGCTATCCTGAATAAATCGTTATCTGCTTTTAATGAATTATAGAGACCTTCATATTTTCCAAAAGCTGCTTCTGTTACGTTTTGTTCGCTTACATCCATTCTGCGGTAATCCACACGCCATAGATCAAAAACCAGAATAATAGCAATAAATGCAAAAAATGTTACTTTCGTTATCTTATTTTTAACAAACAGGAATGCTGCTATCGCTGCTACCAAAGCAAGAACACCATTAGTTATCCAATCCGATACGGCGTTATCAAACACAAATTCCTTTAAGCCGGCTATAGAGCCTTCACCATACATCTGTGTAAGTCTGCTGAAATAATCAGAAGATGACAACGACTGAATATAAGTATCCTGAAAAGCAGCACTGAAGATAATCCCTGCCACGAGAAAAACTGCAGCTGTGATCATTATTGCATAAAGCCATTTTTTTACAAGTTGGTTATATTCATTCCGCCAGGCAAGTAAAGATGTAATACCGTAGCCAGCAAGTATCGGCACAGCAAAATGCACAAGGACAAGCGACATGCTTGGAGCCCGAAACTTATTGAACGAAGGGATGCTATGGTAAAATATATCGTAAAGCAAAGGCAGATTTTTGCCAAATGATAATAGGGTTGCAAAAATTGAAAGCACAAATAAAAACTGCACGAAGGGCTTGTGCCTGAAAGCTATGAAACCAATAAGAGCTAAGCCAAATACAATTATTCCCATATATGGAGGCGAATCTTCGGATTCTTTCTGTCCCCAATAAGTAGAAATCGATTGACCTTCATATTCCATGTGGCCAAATCCAAAATAGCTGGGAACAAGAAACGTAAAGAGCTCATCAGGGCTATATGACCACATAGTAGCATAATCATATCCATGGCCGCCGGACTCTGTTACTCTGGTGTCGTCAGTTTGCTTCAAAGGAGCAGAGCCGCGTGTTGAATATGGAGTATATTCCAAAGTTGGTAAATATCTGTCGGCAGACATAATGAAAGCCATACTTCCTGCAATAATAAGCAATAAAGCTGATCTGAGAATTCCCGCTACACTCTCTTTTTTTGTCAATGAATACAACAATTCGTATATAATATATAAACCGAGAGCCAGTATAGTATAGAATATCATCTGTAAGTGGCCTGCTTCCATCATAATATGAACAGCAATAATGAGAAAAAAGCTATATAGCAATGAAAATCTGATCCGTAGTTTTTCCATTAATAAGAAGATAAAAGGCAGCATACTAAGCACAACCGGCTTGGTATTATGACCTATCATTACCCATGTAATCACCCATGTAGAGAACATAGCTGCAAATGCAGTGAATGCCGCAACATATCTTTCGTGCTTTTTGAACCGCATAAAAAGATACATTCCTATACCATAAATAGCATAAAAACAAGCCATACGGGCGGCATCGTTATTAAATATCTCTCTGAAAAAAGCAGTAAAGCCAAAAAATATTTCAGGGAAGATGTCCCAATATCTGTCTCCTGTAATTAGCATAGAGGCATACGAGGGCATACCACTGAAAATATAAGGTATCCAGAGTGGAAATTCGCCTTGCTGCTCTGCGTTGGCAAGATAGTTATCAAAGCTGAATGAAGCGATATTATCAAATACAGCAAAACCACCACCTGAGATGGCGGGGAAAAAGAATATGAAAGCCGACAGTATGATGATAGTTAAATAAAAAGCATCAAGATACCTTTCGGGGATCATCTGATTCTTAGCAGGCTTCTTTGCTATAGGTTTTGTCGCTGCTTTTTTGGGTTGATTTTTAGCCATTGTTTTCCTGATATTGTTTAATCTTAAATAATTTCTACAATTAAAATTTACAAAACTCTTCAAAAAGTAAATTTAACAAAATAATAAAATCTCTCAAAATCTGATAGTTAGTTTTTTTCTTTAAGGTACAAATATTTATACCATTAGTTTAAACAACCACATAAAACTTTGCAGAAATTTTGAAAATTCTTTTAATAGAATTGATATATATACGTCAAGTCAAAAAAGAATATTTTATGAAATAATTATGAAGATAATGATGAAACGAACAATTTTTCTCCCTTTGATCATCTTGCCCTTAATGCTGAACTTATTGTTGTCTCAGCAAAATGTGCATAAGGTGCAACAGATCCTTGATCAGGACACGCATACATTTTATGATATTAAAAATGCTGTGGATCAATCATGGGAACACTATCCCGATTCTCTGAAAAAAGGCGGCTGGAAGCAATTTAAACGCTGGGAATACTTCTGGACTATGCGTACATACCCCGATGGCAAGTTCCCCAGCACTCAGATTATTCTAAATGAATTTACTGAAGCTCAGAAAGAACGAAAGAAAAATGAAAGTGTTCATTCTAATTATAAATGGAATTTGCTCGGACCAGATACTCAACCAAAATCTTTAAGTGGTGTACGTGAGCAGGGTATAGGTAGAGTTAACCGCATTAGGATCAATCCTAAGAATTCAAATGAACTATGGGCAGGTACTGCATCCGGTGGTGTTTGGAAATCAACAAATAAAGGTGAGACTTGGAAAAGTCTTGACTTCACTTCTTTCCTCTCGCTTGGAGTTTCCGATATGGCTATTAGCCCGACTGATCCCAAAATAGTATATGTAGCACCTGGCGATATTGAATCGGCTTATACAAAAAGCTTTTATACTATTGGGCTTATTAAAACAACTGATGGCGGAAATACCTGGGAATTGACTGGATTCGATGCCACTTTGGATCAGGGAAGACAAATCGGTACTGTATTAGTTCATCCAGAGGACCCCGATATTGTCATTATTGGTACTAACAGCGGCATAGAAAAATCTACTGATGGCGGAAAAACATGGGACAAGAAATTAGCAAGCGGCTACTTTACTGATATGGAGTTCATGCCGGAAAATCCCGATGTAGTATATGGCTCTACAATTTCTTATTCAGGCAACGCTACAATTTATATGTCAAAAGATGGAGGCGACAGCTGGGAAAACTCAATCACTGTACCTGGTGGATTAAGAATAGCTTTAGCTGTTTCTATTGAATCACCAGACTACCTGTTTGCTCTTAATGCTTCTGCTTCTACACGCGGTTTCCATTCATATTATTTATCTACCGATCAGGGTGAAACATGGGAATGGAAATTAACAAAAGATGATTTGCCAAATATACTCGGATGGTACAAAGGTACTGGTAATGATCTATCAGGTCAGGGGGCTTATGATCTTTCTCTGGCAGTAAGCCCAAAGAATTCCGAAATAGCATTCGCAGGTGGTATAAATATCTGGAAGACGAATTCATTAGGATATAGCTGGGATCTATCCTCGCATTGGTTTGGTGGTTTTAGCAAGCCTTATGTTCACGCAGATATTCACGATTTAGTTTATTCCAGAAAAGGCGATGCCCTTTATGCCGCACATGACGGAGGGTTAGATGTTTCTTTTGATAATGGAATGACATGGAATTTTATTTCAAGCAGTATATCCAATACACAATTCTATCGTATTGGTTCTTCTCAGACTAATGCTGGAATAATTTACGGCGGTTCTCAGGATAATGGCACTAGCAGGTATTATAACGGTGAATGGCACCATATATATGCCGGAGATGGTATGGAATGTATCGTAGATCCAACTAACCACGAAAGAGTATATGTATCTATGTACTACGGCAATTTCGCCCGTTCAATAAATGGAGGCATGACTTTTGATGATATGATCAATGAAAATATTACAGGAACAAAAGGCGCATGGGTTACTCCTTTAGTTATCTCGCCTTCAGACCCCAATATGCTCTTTGCCGCCTATGAAGATGTCTGGATGTCGGATAATCATGGTTCTCCCGGATCATGGGAGAAAATCTCTAAATTCAATATTAACTCTAAACTATATTCTATGGCGGTTGCGCCATCTGATACTAATTATATATACGCCTGCACACTTGGCACTATACACTACTCTTATGATGGAGGCGATACATGGGACAAGATACCCACTCCCTCAGGAGCTATATCATATATTACAGTTGATCCCAAAAATCCAAGAAGATTCTGGGTTACAATAAGCAGTTTTAATGAAAACAATAAAGTCTATGAATATAACGGCGGAGAATTCATAAATCTATCGGGAAATCTTCCAAATGTTCCTGTCAATTGCCTTGTCTATCAGAAAAATTCTCCTGATAGAATATTTATTGGTAACGATCTTGGGGTGTACTATTCAGACTATGGCTCAGGTATTTGGGAACGCTATGGCAAAGATCTGCCAAACGTTGTTGTTAACGAACTCGAAATACAGGAAAGTGCAAGTTTACTTAGAGCTGGCACTTATGGCAGAGGAATCTGGGAAACTGATCTGATTAACTGTAATCTCCCAATGCCAGAAGTAACAATTATCGGAAAAACTGAATTGTGCGAAGGCGAAGAAGTAATTTTAGAAGCCGAAGAAGGCTATGACAAGTATCTCTGGACTAATGGCGAGACCACAAGAACTATTACTGTTACCGAAAGTGGCGGTTATGCCGTAACTGTTGACGATGGCGGTAACTGTAAAGCCAGATCAGAATTGATAAATATCGAAGTTCATACAATTCCTAATTTAGATATTATCATCAGAGGTGACACACCTTTCTGCCAGGGTGATTCAGTACAACTTAGCGCCAGTTTTGGGTTTACTGATTACCAATGGTCTAACGGCCAAACAGGTCGCTCAATTTATATCAGCAGTCCTGGCGAATACAATTTATCTGCTTATACTTCTGATGATTGCGAAGCAAGATCTGAACCTATATTGATTGAAATGATACCAACTGTCAAACCACAAATATCACAATCTGAAAATATTTTAATATCTACTCCCGCCGATTCTTATCAGTGGTATTTAGACGACAACTTAATTGAAGGGGCTACTTTCAGACAATTAGAAATAAGCGAGCTTGGCACTTACAGAGTAGAAATTACAGATGATAATGGATGCGAAGTCATGTCCGACCCTGTGAAAATATTGAGTGGTATAAAAGATGTCTATGAAGACGGCAAGTTCCTGAGTATTCAACCAAACCCCAACAAAGGCAGTTTCAGAATAGAACTTATGCTTCCAGAAACACATGAATTTGAGATTGCTATAGTTGACTTAAGTGGCAAAACTGTTTATCAGCAGCAGGAATTTTATCAAGATGGAGTACTTTCATTAGATATGAACTTAAGCGGAATTCCCTCAGGAGCTTATTTCGTAAATATTAATTTTGCGGACACTACTTTAGTCAAGAAGTTAATTATCGAATAAATACAAAAATTCTTAATCCCCCTTTTCTTGGCAGGAAAGGGGGAAAAAGTAATAAAAAATAAACTTCATATAGCCAAAAATGCAAGATATATTATCACATCCTTATAATAAATATCTTCAGAAAAACATCTACCCTATCTAACAGATTATTTATAATTACACAATTCCTGACCCCGCGAAGTCAAACATCCATTTCGCATTTAAAAGCTTACGACCATTGCAAAAGTCCAAAAACTGATCCCTCCCCGGCCCTCCCTTATAAATAAGGGAGGG
>CAYQTZ010000109.1:0-8185 GCA_964420565.1 uncultured Hyphomicrobiales bacterium | reverse complement strand
ATAGTAGCGCTGCTGTCGCGTTTCAGAGCATCCTGAAATTCCAATATTGCGTTAGCGTGTAGTCCTTGTTGCTGATAGTTAGATCCGTCAATAATATGGTTTTTTGTTACCATATCTGATTTGCTGGTGTCTATGTAATTGATCTTTGCTTTTTCCTGATCTAAAAGATAATTCAGATCATCATTCTGCTGAGGTGCTTGCGAGCATCCCAAAAACATTGAAAATATTATGATCGAGAGAATGTAATTTATATTTTTATTCATTTTTTTCTTACTAATAATAAAATTTATATATGTGAACGCATAAAATACAAAAATATTAGTAATTATCCGAATATCTCTATCCCGAGCTCTCCAAGTAATGTAAATATAACCGTCCAGATAAATGTTCCAAATGATGCCCAAAGTATATTTTTGCCTGCAGTAGCACCTGCAGCTACTGACAAAGCTACTCCAAGTGGAACTCCCGTGATCAAAGGAGCAAGCAGACCTGTGCCAACAACACCATACTTTTCATAGATACGTTTGAATCTATCGCGTCGTGGACTTGGCTTCTTTGGTTTTTTTCGTTTTAGCAGCCAAAGTCTTAGTCTATCTCCAAATTTAACGATAATGATAGCTCCGAGTATCGCACCTAAAGTCGTTTCAGCAATTATCATCAAAAAGTGATGCCCAAATGCAAAACCGGCAGGAATAGCAGCAAGCACTTCCACTGCTGCTAATAAGATAACGCTGATTATTTCAAGTATAGTTCCCCACATATCAACTCAATTCTGCACAAATTGATTCCCATGGAAAAAGTTCTACCTGAATTTTTCCATTTATTACTACTATTGGTTTATGGGATAATATATCAATGGCTTTATTAATAGCCACTGGAATTTCTATAGTTATGTTATTACGTATTTCATTTTGCATATTGCATAATATTATAATATATTTCTGCTGGTCTTTTACTTTTCTGATGAATGCTATTATCGGATCTTCAGATGTTTCAATGTGGATAAGTGGCTTTTTATCAATGTTTTCAAATTCATAGTTATCTCTTATCTTGTTTACTTTTATGATGAATTCTGTGAATTCAGCTTTTGTCTGCCAGGGGAGTGCAGATGCTGAAAAAAGCGGCAATTTCTCAGCAGGGAACATATTTAGTTCATCTTTTCTGAAGCCAAGACCTGTATTTACTGGTTGTGCCGAAGCAAGTTCAAAGCCTCCAAGCATAAATGGTATCTGATTCATAAAGCGATTTATCAGCCAGGTTTGTTTGCAATAATCCACACTGCCGGGACGCGATACAGCTCTCGGAGTATTATGAGATTCTGGTGTGGCAAAAAAACTGATGGGGTTTTCAGCTCTTTCCAGCATTCTTAGTATCTGTTTCATCTTCCACGGCTCGTGCTGGTCGAAGGGCATATAGCCAATGCAGGCATCATATCCCTGAAAAACGGAGTCTATATTAAGCGAAAAGTTTTCCTCCCAGAACACAAAGCCCTTTTTCTTTCTGCGTGCTTTTCTGATTATGGAATCCATAAGTGGGGCAGGTAAGGCGTGCCCCATGTCCACCATTACGCCATCAATATCATATTGATCAATATAGAAAGGTATAATGTCGGAAATATAATTCCATAATTCTTCCATTCGATAGCGGTTTTTTGCCAGAGCCTCGTCGTACATTCTTACTGTATTATAAGCAATATAATTAAATCGCTTACTATTGAATAATCGCAGATATGTAACATCATCCCAAGGTGGCTGTGTGTCGTCGGGAGGCCAGTCAGCAAAAGCTCCGGGAATGCGTGCCGTTCTATCATTATCGTAAACTCCGATTATCTTTTCGCCGACTCTGGCAATCTTTTTTGGCACTGACATAAACATATCTTTATAAACATCATGAGGTTCGGGAAGGTTTATTAAATCGCCGGATTCCACCTTGTTTTTTATTTCTTTTAATTCCTCTTCGGTGAAAATTGGATTGCCATATTTATACTCACTATCGGAATCAGGTGGGCGGTCTTTGATATTTTCTTTAATCCAGTAGAACCATTCGGGATGCTCGAGTGACAGATCGCTATCAATACTTGCCGTTCTGAATACAAACTCTATAATCACCTTCATCCCAAGATGATGGCTTGCTTCGACAAATGCCTTGAACTGTGTTTCTGTGCTAAGCCCGATTATTTTCTCTCCGAGATTATCGTCTAAGGCATAATGATTTCTGATAGCATAGGGCGAGCCAAGATCCCCTTTCTTCCCATCTACCCCTATTGAAGTAATTGGTAAAAGATGCAAAGTGTTTATCCCAAGTGATCGCAGATATGGCAGCAGAGCAATTAATTTAAGGAATGTTCCTGTTTCGCGGAAATTCTCATATTCGATATTTATTTTCCCATCTTTGTCGTGATCATAAGCTGTCAGATAGCGAACGAATACATTATAAACAATCGCCTTTCCGAGCCATTCCTTTTCGGGAATGTTCGTTTTTGACTGTTCACCCATTGATATTATCTTGTTTATTCTTTCTACGAAGAAACCCGAAGGATCAATATTAAATTCATCTTCACCTGGTCGCAGATTTCCCATCCATAGAGAGGGTATGAAGTAATTTCTTTTCTCAATGTCAAGTTTTTCTAACTTATCTTTTACTAATTTTAAATTTTTCATGTTGATTTATCTTTTTGTTTGAAATGATCTTCTATTCTTTCAGCTTGTTTTTGATTAGTAATTCTCATCAAGTCAATTTTATTAGCATTTTTTATATTTTCCACAGAACCAAATTCAATCAGTAATTTCCGGGCCGTTTTCTCTCCAATGCCTTTTATTTCAGTTAGCTCTGTTTGTAATGTGCGTTTATCGCGAAGCTGGCGGTGGAAGGTAATAGCGAATCTATGTGCCTCATCGCGAAGCTGCTGAATAAGCCGCAAACTCGAAGAAGTTTTTGGCAGAAGTATAGAATCTTTCCTGCCGGGAGTAAAAACTTCATCAAGCCGTTTTGCAAGACCAATTAAAGGGATTTTATCTTCTAAGCCAAGCTCTTTTAAAATAGAATATGCCCCAGAAAGCTGTCCTTTGCCACCGTCAATGATGATAAGATCGGGCAGTGCTCCATTTTCTTCTTTCAATCTTTTATAGCGACGGCTTACCACTTCCCTCATAGCAGCAAAGTCGTCATTTTTGTCCACAGTTCTAATTATAAATTTACGGTAATCAGATTTCAAAGGTTTCCCATCTTCGAAAACGACGAGAGAAGAAACTAATTCGCTTCCTTGAATATGTGAGTTATCGAAGCACTCAATACGCTCAGGTACTTTATCCAATCTCAGATCACGTTGCAGGGAAAGAACAGCTTTTGACATTGATTGCTCTCGCTTGGCTATGGCGATGTGATAGTCCCTGAGCAAATACTCAGCATTAGTGCAAGCAAGGGATACCAATTGTTTCTTATCGCCAAGCTTTGGGATGATAATATCAACGGCTTTGCCCTTTTTCTTGCGTAGCCAGTCTTTTATGAATTCATCATCGTTAAGTTCTGTAGGCAAGAATACCTCACGCGGGATAAATTCAGTTTCGAGATACCATTTTTCCACTGAACTTTGCATTATTCTATCATCGGACTGACCTTCTGCTTTGGGGATGATGAAATGTCGCCTGCCAGTCATTTTGCCATCTCGTATCTTGAATACCAAAGTGCAAGCAGCTTCTTCTATCCTGCTCATGCCGAAGATGTCCCGATCTATCAAATCAGCACTTACTAATTTCTGGTGGGAGAGATATTCCTTTAGTATCATGTATTGATCTTTGATGATAGCCGCCTCTTCGAATCGCATATCTTCTGAAAGATGTTCCATTTCTTCTATCAACTGCTTTTCGATATCGCGTGTTTTGCCGTTTAATATTTTAATTGCAGATTGAACATTTTGGTTATATTTTTCCTTACTGATCAATCCCTCGCACGGACCTTCGCATTTATCAATATGATAATCTAAACATATCTTATATTTTTTATTAGCAATTGCTTCGTCATCAATTTTATAATCGCAGCTCCTAAGGCGGTAAAGCGAACGTATTACCTTCATTACTCTTTTCAGATGCCTTACATCAGTAAAGGGACCGAAGTATTTCGAACCATCGCGAACGATATATCGGGTAGGGAACACACGTGGGTAATCCTCTTTGGTAACTCTGACGTAAGGATAGGATTTGTCGTCCCTTAGCAATATATTATACCGCGGCTTATGCTTTTTTACGAGAGTATCTTCTAAAATAAGTGCCTCCGCTTCGGAATCAACAATTATCGTTTCGAAATCGGCAATTTTCCCTATCATAGCTTTCGTTTTGGCATCAACCGGCCTGCCCTGCTGAAAATATGAGCGTACACGATTCCTGAGATTTTTAGCTTTTCCAATATAAATTATCGTGCCCTTTGAGTTTCTATATATGTAGATACCAGGATTTGTGGGAACTGAACTAATCTTATCAAGCAGTTCCTCAGGGAAATTGCTTTTATTTTGTTGTAACTCTGTATTTTCTTTTCTTTTTGGCATTTAGCATTATCAATAGTTTCTGCAATCTTTTAGAATGACAAAAAACATACCAAATTATTGCTATTGGCGGAGCTTCGTATTCTGAATTTTGGATTAGATACTAATGTCATGTCAAATATTAATTGTCAATCAATCAGGAATGATTGATCTACTAAAAGAAGGTTTCTTAAGTTAGAACAATCATTCTTGATTGCTGCTTATTAAGTTGACACGACACTAATATATTAAAAACCATTGAAAAACTAACAAAACGCACTTCTTGGAAGAAAATTTGACTTTTTTTAAAATTTTGAAGCCCTATTTTTTTCTACCATCTTGCTCTTATATGCCTCCTGAGAATTATTCTGCAAAAATTAGAGTTTTTTTCACTTATTATATCGAATTGGACATAATAATCCCTGGACTTCGGTAAAGATTATATACTATGGCTTCCATCACATTTTGACAATGCGTTTTCGCATTGCCTTTGTTTCTGGCTCTGCCTCCATTGAACCAACGCTTGATACTGCCAAATGTTCTCTCTACTTTGAACCTGATCTTGCCAATCAATTTATTGGATATAATCTCCCAAGGTATCAATTTTCAGCGGGAAAGGATAGCTGCCTGTTGATTTCCTTCAAAAGTTTGTCAAAAACATTTTTTTCAACCAGAAGATTTCTAAACCTGCAAATAGTACTGTGATCAGGAGCACATCTTTCTGAAGGAAGCCCATAAAACTACTGAAGCTTAGAGAATCATTGATCCTGTCTTCAGCTTCGTAGTCGCTCAGACCATACCAGGATTGCAGAAGACAGATTTTGAACACCATCAGTCCATCAAAAGCTGGTCTGCCTGTGGCATCATGCTTCTTTATATAACATCTATTTATTATATTATTTATCGGCTTCCAATCGATCAGTAAATCGATTTGCATAAAGAACTGATTCTTTATTTTCTTAGTTCTATTAGATAATAGAACATCTGACATGGATGGTATATTTTATTTTACATGTACATATATACTAAATATATTCATATCTACCATATATTATTTATGGAATTATGCCGTGCAATGGTCTTAAGGTCTTATTCTAAAGAGTTTACAAGAAAGAAAAGTAATAGCTGACAGTGAAGTGCTTTGAAATACCAAACGGCATTATACATACAAAGCATCATTTATAAGTGAATAATACAACTTTACTTTATGAAAAAAGTGTTTTATTTTTGCGATTCAATTATTTTATTCTGCATTCCCTCGCTGCAAAACTGCGGCTATTACTTTTTCGAAGGATGAGTATGGTGCACCACAAATTCTGTGCAAGCTATATGGATGTATGCTTTTTCAGTTTTGTAATTGCTCAATATTGCAATGGCGGAGAATATGATTATAAGATTTCCACCTTTTTTTTCTTTTTTTATACTCTTTTCCTCAAAAAAATGTAATTGCTCCGATTATAAGCCCAAAAATACATAGCTCTCTAACTGTTCAAATGTGAACAATTGACTAATATTATGAATAATTAATACTATTAATCCATATTGGCTATTATCATGCAAATTCGTTCTTTGACATCATCAAACTAAGTTCAGCACCTCGTAATCTTGCTATTATTATAAGCTTAAGAAAAATATCACCTTTGTGATCTCTATGTTTTATTTGCTCTTATCTAATGTCAGTATTATATGGCACATTTGTTGAAAATGTCTTTGGCAATAGGAATTATTAAAGATTATTCTATGATTTCCGATATAGATAACGTATAGCTATGCAGAATATATTATGAACTATATATAGTTAATATTATGAAAATGAAAAAATTACAGAAAAAGTTATTCTTAGAGCTTAGCATTTTGCTTGGCTTTTTGCTTGTTCTAAGCAGCTCAAGCGTCTTTTCGCAGGTTTATGAGATGACACTGAATCAACGACGGGCTTACGACCAGATCCATGTGGAGATATGGGCTAAAGGTCTGCCTGCTAATGGCACTGTGCCGCGTATGGGTAGTGCTTCACTTGTTGTGCAGTATAATACTGCTTATCTAAGGCCTGCTACTACTCAGAGCCCTGCTGCTACGGATTCGATCAGCAGAGTCATTAATCAGGTAAATCCTGTTGTGAGTATCAGCTCGCAGTTCAATAATCTTAATGGTTATAGTGGGCTTGGAACTCAAGCGTATTCTACATCAGGTTATTACTCGCTTGAAGTGAACCTCCAGACTCTTGGAGTGCTTGGAATTGCTCCTGCATCTACCGGCAGAGGGAGTTTCGTTGGCAAATTAGTATTTGATATTATTGATGCTCCAACTGATGAATCACTTACTGAAATCTCTTGGAGCCAAAGCGGACCGGGTGTGGTAGAGATATTTGATGTAAATGGGAATAATTTAGTTACATCAGGGGATGCCTCGCTTAGTGAAACTGTAGATTTTACTGTGCTTGGTATTACTATTCTTTCGCCAAACTATCCGAGTCAGGTAGTGGATCGCGACCAGAATTATGCCTCTCTCAAAGATGCTTATGCTGAATTGGGCTATCCTATATATTTTGAGAGAAGTATAGACCCAAATAATGATTTCATTCCTCCCGTTGATGAAAACCTTGGGTATGTTTTTGAGTACTCTCTGGACAATGGAGTATCATGGTCTGAGTTTGGTCGGGTTGCGGAAACAGCTCAGTCAGCTACAGCAGTAGGTAATGATTCAGAGTTTCGATCAGGTGAAATTGCTAATCCGGCTACGGGTTCTTCTTATATAATAACTTCGCAGAATGAAACTCAGCTTTCGGCTGCTAATTATCGAAAGCCGGTTAGAGTTATATGGACAAAAAATAATTTCTTTACTTCGCGTTCAGAAGAAGCGCGTATGAGGATAACAATGCTCGACGGCGATATTTCTCAGGATATAATACTTCGTCCCGATAGAAGCGAATTTGATATTAATGATGTACAGTTTATTCTCGGTCGTTTGTTCTTTTTGCAACTTGATGGAGAAACTCAATATCTGAGATCAACAGAAAATTTCAGTAATGCTACACAGCTTACGGTTGAGGCGTGGGTTAATCTTAACTCCGTCAATGAAACTATACAGATAATAGTAGATGAGGAGGAAGTTGATCTCGAAGCAAACCCTGGCATTATTGTGTCAAGCGGCGGTACAGATGCTACGGAAATCAGAGGTAGCAAAGAAGGTGCCTGGATGCTTTACCTGCATCAAGGGCAGTATCCCGCATTCAGAGTTCGTGAGATACAAGACAGAGGAACCAACGGCTATCTTGCTCATCTGATAGCTTACGATCCACTACCTGTAGAATCTGACGCAACTCCGCTAAGCAGCGAGCATGCTGATAATTGGGTACATCTTGCCGCTACTGTGGATAATAATACTGTTACTCTTTATGTTGATGGCGAAATAGTTGATAAATACGTCAATGAATCTGCTACCGATATTAGGATGCTCACTACCGACCATCCTTTATGGATAGGCGTAAATCCGACAGATGATATGTACGCTAATAGATTTGTAAATGCAGGGCTAAAGCAAGTCAGAGTCTGGCGAAATGCTCTGACTCAGGAAGAAATACGCCGCCGTGTAGGTGGTGTGGTTGATCCTGCTATTATTGGTACGTATAATGATCTTCGTAAAGGTCTGGAGATATACTATACTTTGGAA
>CAYQTZ010000108.1:0-8225 GCA_964420565.1 uncultured Hyphomicrobiales bacterium | reverse complement strand
CCCGAGCAAGGAATAGCAAGGGCTTGCGTGGGGAGGGGGTGCAAGTTGGGTTAAGAGGGGGATTGAGGAGGTGTTTGTGAAAAAATAATCTTAAGTATTCGAATCTTTATAATATAGGACACGATTTCTGAAATTATCCTATTGTCATGTCAAGTTAATAAACAACAATCAATAATGATAGTTCTACTGAAGAAACCTACTTTTAGTAGATCAATCATTCCTGATTGATTGATAATTAATATTTGACATGACACTATATTCATTGAAGAAAACTTGTAATTTATTCTACCAAATGCTTTTCCTCTACCTGCAAAACTTCAAACGTAGCATTCTTGTCGTGAACGAAAGCAATAATAGACATATTCTCAGGGTTCCAGTCAGAATCCTGCGGTATAGTATAAGAATATGATTTATTGAATTTCGTACCGGAAGCTATAGTTGAAGTGCTTAGCTGGTCGCCCCAAGTGCCATTCATCGAGCCGCGCATTACGTGGCGGTGGTCATAATCATAAACATCATTGGGTTCCACAAGTTTATTCAGTTGATATTGAATTACGTGGTCTTCGATCATATAAACTGAAAGATGATGATTGATATTCCCTTCGGCAAGGTATTCAACTTCGACTTCCACGTTAATTTTTCTGGTAGATCCATTATACTCGGGGAAAAGCTTTATCAACAGATCAGGTTCTAAGTTGGCAAGCTCGCTGATTGCTGCTTCCCACTCATAGGGGCCAAGTACTCGCTTGCCACTAAACTCCTTTCGGTTCACTGTGCCGTTAGGATTACCAATTCTACTGACACCGAAGAAATCGTCGAGTTCATCGCCTGCTGCCGTACGAAAATCATAAGGATGGTCATCAGTTGGTTCGGCATATCCTCCTGCATGTATGCTAATAACGACGAGCTGGCTACCATAAATACTTTGTAGATCATTAGCTAAGCTATGCGCTATGGGGCAGTTCTTGCAGGTGAAACCGGTATAATCTTCGAGTAAAATTTTACGGACTTTCTCGGTTGTATCGTCGTCGTTATTTGGATTCTCTGTATATGGCGGGTCAATAACGTCGCAACCTGAAAAGACTAAGCCCATAAAAAGAATCATTGATAGTATTGTTTTATGTAATTGCTTTAGCATTTTTTCCTCCCTTTAAAATGATGATGATATAGAAATCGTAAATCCATTAGATGCAGGTACTTCGCGGCAAACACCCCCAACGCATAATATACCTCCTCTTTGTCTGCCATAACCAAGAGCAACGCGTGTACTTTGGTGTACATAAGTTACATTAGTACTAATATAGTGAAGCTGATGGTCTTCCGAATCGTTGCCATAGTTATATTCGTCCATCAAAGTGAAGTACCATTTTGGAGCTATCGTATATTCTACGAGAGCCATAGCCCAATTCCCATTTATATTATCTGCTTGGTGTATCGTAGAGTCCAGTGTAGCCCAGAGATGCTGAAGCTCTATCCGCAAAGAGTTTGAATTATTGATATTATAAGTTACGTCAGCGATAGCAGCTGTTGAATAAACCTTGCCGTAATGTGGCACACCTTCGTTTTCCATTATATCTTTATCATAAATTAAATTCACTACAGCAAAAACAGTTTTTAAATCTTTATTCCACTTCTTTATTATTTCCATATTTATATCCTGAAAATAAAGACGATCACCGATCTCAAAGAAGGGAGATTCGTAAGTAAACTCATCTATATGAGTAGTGTCGAGATTATGAATACGTGAATAATTCAAACTTACTGTAGTGCCATATTTTCCCCCCAGATATGATTTGCGGGGGAATGTATAGATAAAATCTGCCTGCAGACCTATTTCTCCACCTGGCTGGATTGCATAAGGATAAATTGTAGATAATCTATAAGAATGCTGCTTTGTTAGCGGTGGAAGATAATTGATCTGCAGCACATTACCTTGCCCATTGCGGTCGCTTCTGAAATCCATATTGTCGTCTCTATGTAAATTCAAAGAGAATGAATACCCCTTACCAAATACAGAAGTATTCAGCAGCAGAGCTTCGCCAATATTATATGACATTCCATTAGTAGCAGAAGGGTCATTGTTTTTAAAGACATATTCTGCATCTACAGAGTATCCGTTTCCTATTAAAGACATTCGTGCTGCCCATGCCAAAACATTTTCAGGTAAAATATATATGGCACTTATATCTTCCTGAAATTTACTTACCACACTCCCACCAACAGACAAGTTTGTTGATTGACTAAAAAGAACATCGAATATATCTGTTACGTTAATAGAAATGTCGCCGCCTCGAACTATCCCTGGTCCAAGATCCCAAAACTCACGTTGCTTTCCTATTAACCCTTTTAATTCAATTCCATCAGCCGGGCGAAAACGAATCCGTAATCCATCTATGGCATTATCAAAACCAAGCTGACGGTCTTCGTAAGCTCGGAGTATCATGCCGCTGCCGAACTGTTCATAGAAATTACCAGCAGTAACATCTATTATATCAGAATTGAATTCAAGGAATTTATAAGCAATACCCTGTCCCTCATAGCGCGGATCGAATCCCAACATAGGATTCAGGTAAGATTCATAGCGCATTCCTGCGTGAAAATTACCGAGAGAATAATTAAGATAGAGAAAACCATTCGACAGAAATTTTTCGTCCACATCTTCAGCACCGATTATGGAGTCTTGCTGATATAACTGTCCGTCGAACTGAAAATTACCACTTACACGCGACTGTGAGAAGATGTCCTCTGACTTAGCTAAGCTTACCGATAAAGCAATCATTATTACAAAAAATAAAACTCTTTTCATAAAATATCCTTTGGTTCATATATTTCTATTTATGTTTAGCTATTATTACACACACATAGTTTCTGTTATTACTATTGGGATTATTGGCATAGCCGATACCGCAATCCACTAAAGAGCTGTTCCAACCTTCTATGCCAAGTAGGTGCTTGCGATGCCCGAGATTAACGACTCCGTCATCTATGATTAGCAGATCAATAAAATCTTCTCCTGTAGAAACAGATCCCCAGCCTGCAGCCAGCGATTCAAAAAAATTGCTTTTGGGATCGCTGTACCAGCCAGAAGGAATGTCATAGCCGGCTTCGTATATCATTATATTAATACCTTTGCCGTCGGGATCTGTATGGCTGAAATAATTGCGAGTTGCCATATCTCTTGCTTTGTTTTCGGCTACCTTTACAAGTATATTATTCCATTTCAAAGCTGGTCTTGGCTCAACGTCTGAAAGGTCAACACCTAATGTCTGGGAATATGAATCAGGATTAGCACGTATCTTATTCAGATAAGTAAAAGCTCTTTTGGCTTTGTCCCTATACAGAGTAGTGCCATCATTGTCCACAGGATTAGTTACGTTACTGTCATCAGAACAACTATTAATGATCACTACAAAAAAAACCGACAGTACTAATAAATATAATAGTCTTTTCATATTTCCCTCCATTAATTTTCTATACTAATATCATATTCTATTTCGTTTATCAATCTTTGAACTTCTTCAGCGATATCATCCTGATTGCCGTTTACATCCAGATATTTTTCAAAATCCTGAAGTGCTTGCTGATAATTCTTGAGATGCCATAGTTTGGGTTTAATTGTATCGCTTTGTTGTAATCATCTAAAGCAGATAAATGATCTTCTGTATATGTGTAAGAATTGCCTCTTGCGTAGTAGTATTCTGCAATTTCGCCATTTATAGAGATTGCAGATGAGAAATCATCTATTGCATCAGAGTTGTTGCCCAGTTTTGAATGGTTGAGCCCGCGTGCATAGTATGCCTGGTGATGTGAGCTATTGATCTCTATTGCTTTCGACAGATCATAATTGGATTCCTCATATCTCTCCAAATGAGCATAGGCGAGGCCCCTGCCATACCATGAGGGAGCATAACTCTCATACGTTTCTAATGCCTTTGTGTAATGCACAATTGCTGTTTCATAGTTGGCTTTTTCCATTGCGTCGTAAGCTTCCTGCACCGAACCTTTATCCTGTGCAAATGACATATAGAAAAAGACAAAAAACAATGATAGACTTAACGATGCCAGTATTTTCATAACTCTCTTTTCGTTAGTTAATGGATATTTTCTTATTAATGAATAAATTCAAGTAACAATATTTTAATCTTTTTTTAACGTAATAGCTTTTTTAATGAAACCGCCTGCTTTTTCGAGCAATTCTTTTGCTTTTTTTGCGTTTTCTCCTGTCATTATCATTACGAGTGCCAGCTTTACATTTCCTTTACTTTGATTTAGATACTCAGCCGCAGTATCGTGATCAACGCCTGTTATTTCCATAAGAATGCGTTTAGATCTTTCTTTTAGTTTTGCATTGGTTTGCTGAAGGTCAACCATTATATTACCGTAAGTTTTGCCAAGCCGTATCATAGAAGCTGTCGTGAGCATATTAAGCACTAACTTCTGTGCAGTTCCTGATTTCATTCGAGTGGAGCCGGCAATTACCTCAGGGCCAACTTCGGGGCAAATATATACATCTGCATTCATCCCAAGCATTTTTGCCTCCGAATGTGTTGTTGTCGTTACCAAAATAGTACTGCAACCCAGCTCAGTTGCTCTTTGTAATGCTCCTTTAACGTAAGGAGTTCTGCCTGAAGCAGCAATGCCAACAACTACATCCGTTGGGTTAATATTATTTAATTCAATATCTTTTGCTCCGTTCTCAGGCAGATCTTCGGCTCCTTACTGAGCAACAAACATAGCTTCTCTGCCGCCAGCTATGAATCCCTGCACCATTTCAGGCGGAGTTCCAAAAGTAGGAGGGCATTCCGAAGCATCCACTACACCGAGACGACCACTCGTTCCGGCTCCGAAGTAAACTAAACGCCCACCTTTGCGAAAGGCATCGCTTGTAATATCAACAGCTTTAGCAATATTTGGTATCTCCTTGCGGACAGCTTCCGGCAGCAAAGAATCTTCGCTGTTTATCATTTCGAGGATCTCAATAGTTGACGCAATATCAATGTCCTTAGTTCGGGGATTGATCTGCTCAGTCCTGAGAGATGATATTTCATTAAATAATGTACTTTCGGGCATAATATTTTTTTTATTTATAAAAATTTTTACAATATTACGATTTCATTGAAAAAGAAACAAGATTAACGTAAATTTTATGATAAAAGCTATAATAAATTCAGAATCGGGTTCAGAAAGCAAAAGCAAAGAAGAGCTAAAAGAGATGCTGATCCAATCTTTCCCAGATATTTCCGTAGAGTACTTTCGCAAGGGAGATTACAAACAGCAGATACTTGATTTGACCAGGGACAAACCTGAGATATTGATTGTATCAGGCGGAGATGGAACGGTCAATGCGGCAGTCAATGCGTTATATGAGCGGGATATTCCATTAGCTTTGATACCTTCAGGAACTTTCAATAATTTTGCCAGGGATGTTGGCATTCCAATAGACAGAAAAAGAGCAATAAAAGCAATTTTACAAAGGAATATAAGGAAAGTAGATATTGCTTCTGTGAATAAAAGATTTTTTGTTAATAATTCATCAATTGGGATATATCCAAAGTCCGTAAAAACTCGTGATGAAATGATCCAGCATTTTGGCTACGGTAAATTTCTCTCTATGGTGATAGCTTTTTCTAAGATTTTCAGTAAATATCCACTGTATTATATCTTACTCGAAGCAGATGGGGAAGAATATTACATAAAAACTCCATTCGTATTTGTCGGCAATAACATATATGATCTTAGTATTGATAATTTAGGTAAAAGAGATAATCTAAATTCCGCAAAGCTATGTTTGATCTATACATCCTGCCGCTTCCGCTTTTGTTTGATAAAGAATTTATTCTTGAAGTTAATAGGCAAATTAGAGAATAAAAAATACCTCGCTGAAAAGCATTTAGAAAGCGTTACAATTAATAGTAAAAAGAAGAAACTAAAAGTAAGTCTGGACGGTGAAATATTCGATATGAAGCCCCCTTTGGAGTACAAGATATTGCCAAAATCATTAAAGGTTTTAGTGCCGGAAGATAGCCTTATCTAAGAGGTTAATTCTTCATCTTCAATATCAGCGGATTTGCTGCTGATCTCTTCGTTATAAGCTATCGTTATCATAATGGCAATTGCCATAAGAATTTGAATTGTCCTGCCTAATTCGCTTTGAAGTCTAAAAGGTATTATGGGATTGTAAATAATTATCATCAATAGATATATCAAAGCAAAAAGATAGTTTTTTTCTTTAATCAGCAATACTAAGCCATAAAGGAATATTGAAAAAAGGAACACCCTTAATAAATCAGAATAAATCTGCTCTATTCCTCCTATAGTCAGCACTAATAGTAAAAAGCTAATCCAGCGTAGTATTAAAAAAAGATTGTTATTGTGCTTAGTCAGGTTCATCTATCACCTTTATTAAAATATGAGCCAATGAAATATTTTTATAGCTTTTTATAGCTATAGCCAATATAACAAAGAAGCATATAATTTCAATATTCTGCATATGATATTACGTAAAAAGCTAACATTTTCGTATATTTACTTTATGAATAGATTTCAGGGAAATATTAGAATATCTTATGGAATATTACTGCTAACTATAATAATCGGTTTGCTTTTTACTTTTTATGGATATGAGGAAACGTGGCAGCTATGGGGCATCCCGACATTAAGCCCCGAGTTTGCTGATCTGAGAACAATAACAGGTGGTGCAGAATCTGCCAGATCTGGTTATGATCCACTTGTCGAGAATCCTGCTGACCCTTGGCAAAGACCAATGAACTACCCCCGTGTGTGGCAATCTCTTTTTTTATTGAATATTGACCAAAGCCATACAGTTTATTTGGGTGTCTCGCTTATCATCTTTTTTTTCGCAGGTCTTTTACTTTTTTTCAAAGACAAGTACAATTTTTCTCATATATTTCTCATATTACTAACTGTATTCTCGCCTGCTGTAATGCTCACTTTGGAGCGGGGAAATATTGATTTGATTATTTTCTTTCTAATATCATTAGCTGTATTCTTTGCTAATAAAAACTATAAATTTTCAAAATTGTTTTCATTTCTTGCAATCGCATTTGGTTTCATACTAAAGCTATATCCCATATTTGCAATTATTGTTTTTATTCGTGAAAAAAGCTCTGTTTTCTTAAGCTATCTGATACTGATGATAATTATGGCAGGTCTTTATACATTAATAACTTATAGCGATTTAGCACTTATACTTGAAAACACTCCTAAGGATCTTTATTTATCTTATGGCATAAATGTATTATGGCAGACTGTAAGCAATACAAATATCACTATGGGGCTTATTGTACGAATGTTGTCATATTTTATGATCATTATTTCGTTTATTGTATTAAGATTTGGATATTTGGAAACCGTTGATTTGCCAGAGAATACAAACTCAAATTCTGTGAACGGCTATCTTGCTGGTGCAGGCATATATATTGGAACATTCCTGATTGGCAACAACTTCGATTACCGTCTAATATTTCTATTATTCACTATTCCTCAATTTTTATATATTATTAAATCTTACGAGGGAGCAATTTCTAAAGTAGCAATTATTTCTTTTGTTTCTTTATTGATCTCCTTGTGGCATTTAGTTTTGAACAAGTTCTTTTTTGTATTAACTAACAGCAATATGCCTTCATTCTTAATAGATGAATTAGCTAACTGGACACTTTTCTTCGGATTGATCTATCTTATTCCAACTTGCACCCGTATAAAGCTATTCCTATATATTTTCAGTAAAAACAGAACCAGAATAGTTACTTAGTTTTCTGATAATATCTAAAAAGAAATTTCGAGCTTTGAAAACCTTTGATCAAAACAAAATTTCTACTGATATGATATAAGAATTACTGGGATAAGACCATTGCAAAAGTCCAAAAACTGATCCCTCCCCGGCCCTCCCTTATAAATAAGGAAGGGAGTAAGTCATTGAAATGTAATATTTTAACCTCCCCCTTTTTTAAGATGGAGTTAGGGGGGTGTTTAAGAAATAAATTTATCAAACTGATCCCTCCCCGGCCCTCCCTTACTACGCAAGGGAGGGAGTAAGCACGGAAAATCCCCCTTAATTTTAAGGGGGAACACAAGGGGGATCAATTCTTGAGTTTTCAGGGGCTATCACACAGTCCCTTATGAATAAGGGAGGAAGTAAGCTGTTGAAATATAATATTTTAACCTCCCCCTTTTTTAAGATGGAGTTAGGGGGGTGTTTAAGAAAT
>CAYQTZ010000107.1:7325-8234 GCA_964420565.1 uncultured Hyphomicrobiales bacterium | reverse complement strand
CGGATGTTGCTTCAGATAATGGCGAGCCGGTGGTATATATAGATGATTTCGAAGGGGCGCAAAGATATATTTCTCTCGGGCTTTCTCCTACGCAATGGGTGCATTCTTCGCAGCCAGTGGATACAAATATTGCTGCAACAGCTCAAGAAAGAGCAGATTTCAGAGGTAAAGCGTTCTGGTGGCAATACTTTTTACCCAGAGTGCCGATAACAGATGTATATCCAAAACGCCAGGTTGTACAGGGGCGTTCTCATCTCAGGCCCTTACATATTAACTTTACTCCTTTCAAAAGAGGTATATATAATTCAAATCCTGCGATGAGGGATTCTTCAAATCCACATTTTGATCCGGACAGCTCCCGTATGTTCCTGAATGATAACCAGCATAGGGTCTGGGGCGGCATGATGCGGCTTCTTTCCAGTTTCAATACAAATTTCGATAACGAAAATATCGAATTCATCGAAATAATGATGCGGTTAGAGAATTATGTGCCAGGAGAGACCAGAATGTTCATTGACCTTGGTCAGATAAGTGAAGATATTATTCCTAATGGGACATTAAACAGCGAAGATGGTTTTACTGAAGCCAACCCAATGCCTAATGGTATCATTGATGTTGGCGAAGACGTTGGTATTGATCAATTCAACAATACTGAAGAAAAAGAGCCGGAAGCAGGCCACTATCCCTGGCCTCTTTATTTAGAAGATGACCCAGCTAAAGATGATTACGCTTTTAACTTCGGCAAAAATGATAACGACAGAAACACCTATGATTTTTTAAGATATAATAATTTCGAGGGTAATTCAAGAGTTTCTGAAATGGGGCAGTTCCCCGATACAGAAGTGCTGAATAAAAACAATGGGCAAACTATTGTAACCGATAACAGTTACTTTACCTATGAACTCTATA
>CAYQTZ010000107.1:0-7315 GCA_964420565.1 uncultured Hyphomicrobiales bacterium | reverse complement strand
ATATGAATCCAAATCCCGATAATAACAACCAGATAGTAGGTGGCAATGAAGAAACCGGTTGGTTCCTGTATCGCATTCCACTTAGAAATCCTATTTCGAGAACAGGCAATCCATTATTCTCTAATATTCAATATGTCAGGGTTTGGTTCAAGGGCGCTCCAATTAAAGTAGCTATAGCCGAATGGCAGCTCGTCGGCTCGCATTGGCAGAGAATAAGCAATATACAATCCGATGTGCCACCTAACGATAGCGTTATGCAGGTATCTTTCGTAAACGTTGAGGAAAACGACGGCTCTCCTGATTATTACACAATGCCCCCAGGAGTAAGAGCTCCTCGCCAGCTAAACAACCCCGACCCAAATCAGGATATACGTTTGAATGAACAATCACTTTCTTTGAATGTACGCAATCTTCGCTATGGAGAGGAAAGAATGGCCGTCCGCTATTTCCGTCCTCAAGATATTTTTAATTATAAAGAGCTGAAATTTTTCGTTCATGGAGACGGTACTATGCCTGCTGCATTAGAAAATGAAGCCGTCCCCAAAGCTTATGGCTTTCTTCGTTTTGGTACTGACTCAAGCAATTATTATGAATATCGCAGACCGATTCTACGCGGATGGCAGGATATAGGCATTATACTTTCTGAGTTAACAGCAATAAAACAGCTTCGGGATTCTTTAGGCAGATTCCAGAGAATGGAATTTCCTGTGCCAAATGATCCATTAGCTACGTTTGCCGTAAAAGGTAATCCAATACTTACACGCATACAATTTTTCGGGTTCGGTATAGCCAATCCAGCTGACCAATACCCAAATGAACTTACTACAACAATTTGGGTAGATGAACTGCGACTGATAAAACCAGAGCGGGCTAATGACTGGGCGGCTGTAGCTGATGTAGATCTGAAGCTGGCTGATCTTGCCACAGTCCATGCAAATATTAACCACATGAAGCCCAATTTCCATCAATTAGAAGAAAGATTTGGCAATAGAAAGAATACTACCAACTGGTCTGTTAGTGTGCAGGGCAGCTTAGAGAAGTTTGCCCCAAAATCGTTCAAATCCATGAAATTACCAATTACTTATACACACTCTGAGTATGTGGAAGATCCGCTTTATCAGGCAAATAACGACATATTCCTTGAGGAAGCTTCCAATGCCGCTTTTGATCAGGCACTCCGCGAAGGGAAAACCGAAGAGCAAGCACAGAAGATGTATGATTCTATAAGAACAAGCTCGCAAACTGTAAGAATACAGGATAGCTGGGCTATGAACGGAATACGGCTTGGTTTACCGGTGAACCATTGGTTGGTATCTGAAACTATCAACAAAGTAACCGTTGGCTATTCCTATTCGCATGAATGGGAGAGATCGCCTGTAGTAGCCGAGCGTTTCCGATGGATGTGGAGGCTTACCACTGAATATGCTACAAATATTCCAGAGATTTTAACTCTTAGACCGTTCTCATGGATGGATGAGATACCCTTATTCTCTACTTATAGTGGAGCTAAGATCAACTTCTTGCCTTCGGCAATAGCTACTAATCTGAATATGACCAGAAGCAGGACCACAGAACAATCGAGATTTCTTACCTATCCTAGCCCTGTGTTCAGAGATTTCTCTGCAGAGCGGGGATTTGAATTCTCGTGGAAATTCTCTGAAAATGGCTTTATCAATCCAATACTGGATTACCGAATAAACACGCGAAGTACTCTCGTCCCATTAGAAATAGATGAAACCGGCAAGCAGCGAACGGGTTCAGAACTTGCAAAACTAATACTGTTCAATGATGGCATAATTAATCTTGGGGATGACATTCAACATATGCAGGAAATAACTTTGAACTTTACTCCTCAATTGCCTTTGGGTAGTTTATCAAGATTTTTTGAAACAAAAGGAAATTACTCAGTAGTCTATGACTGGCAGAATCCTTTGCAGCCAGACCCAAGAATACACAATGTGGCGAAGAGTGCCAGCTACAATGCAAATCTTAGCTTTAATTTTGGTTTTCGGCTTAAAGCTATGGCAGATAGTTGGTGGGGTATTGCACCGGGTAGCAGATCGCCGACCAGAACAAGCGATACTACTACCACTGGAAGTGGAAATATCTTTTCAGGTATAGGTGATGTTTTCAAAACTGTATTCCTGGATTTCGAGAAGATAGATATCATCTTTAACCAAAATAATTCATCTATCAATCCTGGTGTGTTCGGTTCAACAGGCTTGACTAACTTCTGGGCAAGAGGTATGACTTTCCGTCCGAGCGATATGATATGGGGACCGAGCATGGCTTATCAAATGGGGCTTGTATCTAACCCCCACGGCGGTTTTAATTTTCAGTCAGCCGACCAGTTCCCGTTTTTCTCGGTTAGCACTTACCCTGGTCTCAGACCTCAGAATGCTGTGCTTCAGGATAATTATACTCAAAGAACAAATTTAGAAGCGAGAACCTCCAGACCTTTATGGGAAGGCGCCAAATTAGATTTGAATTGGCGAACTGAAAAATCTTATAATAGAAATCAGACTGTAATAACAGATTCGCTTGGAGTGCCCACATTCACAAATATTTTTGCAACCGAAACATTCTCACGTACATATCTTACCTTGCCCTCATTCTTTGGGTTCAATCTGTTTAATAATAATATAGATAACGTAATAGCAATTTTTAACGAGAAAAAACCTGAGATAGAGGCAACTTCAAAAGACTCCGTTGAGAAACGTACACGATTACAAAATGCACTTTCCGAATCATTCCACGACGGGATGGAAGCTTTCAGTGCCTTTAGCGGAGCAATAGGCAAATTCCTACCCGCTATCAACTGGTCTATCACATGGGAAGGCCTTGAGAAATGGGATATCTTTGATGGAATTGCAAAGAGAATAAGAGTAGAGCATAAATATACTTCAAGGTATAATGAAACAGCACAAACAACGGACAATGGCAGGGCAGTTTCAAATCAACAGATTCAATATGGTTTTCAGCCATTACTCGGAGTTAATATGACCTTTGACAAAGAAAAACTTGGCGGAATACTGACTGCTCAGATGCGATTGATTACTCAAAACAGCTACCAGCTAAATACTTCTAATAAATCTATGATCGCTGCCACAGAGAATACAAAATTGGAGTTGCAGGCAAGCTACACAATGGATGAATTTCAGTTTCCTTTGCTTGGTATAGATTTAAAAAATGAATTTGAGCTTTCTTTCCTTGGGTCTTATAATAAGAGCCGCAGAGCCAGATACATAGTAACTGGAGCCGACGAAGTGCAGAATGATGAAGAAGGTAACACTCTTGACGGAAATACTCAGATAGTAATAGAACCGCGGGCATCATACAGCATAAGCAGAATAGTCAGAGCTTCGGCATTTGTTCGCTACGAAGGAACGATTACCGAAGGTGCTTCAAATCCAGGTTATAGCACCACTCAAATAGGTATGGACATAAGAATTTCCATATCCGGCGGCAGATAGATCAAAAGAATGGATATAAAAATAAAATGAACGAGACACTTTGTTGCTTCGGTATTTTTTTCTTAATTTTAAAGTTTAGCATTTGTTAATTGTGAATATCTATTAATAGTTGAATCAATAGTAAATATGACAAAATTTCTTATATTATTATTAATTATCGCCGTTCTGGCTATTATAGGAGTTAGCTTTGTATTCAAATCTATCAAAAAGGTCTTTTCTGTTTTGAATCCCAACGATCCGCAGTACAGAACGCAGTCAGGAAAAAGGAATAACGACAATGTTATTTATAGTAAGGATGACGTAGTAGTGCTCAAAGGCGAAGCCGATAAAAAGGCTAAGGACAAAAATAAATCGAATCGTTTTTTTAATAATAATGATGATAAAAATGACTGATAAAGCTCCTCTTATTGCAGCAGTGGACGTAGGCACAAATTCTTTCCATTTGATAATTAGCTCAGTAAATAGCAGAGAAATGATGAAGGTGCATGCCAGCGAGAAAGACGTAGTACGACTCGGCTCAAGCATGAAAGATATGAAGCTAATAAAACCCGATGCCTTCAGCCGCGGTGTGGATACCATGATAAGATTCAATGAAATAGCAAAAAGCTATCATGCCAAAGTACGAGCCGTCGCTACCAGTGCCGTTCGGGAAGCTAAGAACAGAAAAGATTTCGTTGATAGCGTATTCGAGAAAACAGGGATTAAGATACAAGTAGTATCGGGAGCTGAAGAAGGGCGATTGATCTATATCGGAGTTTTACACGCATTACCGATAATGAACCAGAGATCTTTGATAATTGATATCGGCGGAGGCAGCACTGAAACTATTGTTGGATTAGAAAATAAAATCGAATTCGTAGCAAGCGTTAAATTGGGTGCGATCAGAATGACACGAAGATTCTTTGATTCAGAATATATAAATGAAGAAAAGATCAATGAGTGCAGAAGATTCATACGTGGCGAGTGGTCCCCCATATTGAAGAAAATAATTGAAACAGGTTTCGAAACTGTAGCAGGCACATCAGGCACGATACAAAACATTGCCGCTATGACTTTACTCAGAGTAAACGGTTCCGTACCCGATGTATTAAATGCCGTATCGCTTACTCGCAAGGATATATTAGAAACCATAGAAATAATTGCAAGCAAAAGAACTACCAAAGAAAGAATGAACATCCCCGGTATGGATGACAAAAGGGCGGATATTATTCTGGGCGGGGCATTAATACTTGAACAGGCAATAATCGGATTGAATATTCAAAGAATAGTGATTTCCAATTATGCATTGCGGGAAGGTATCGTCTTCGACTCATTTGAAAACGAACAGCAGATAAAAACCAGAAAGCATCTCGGCAGTTTGCGTTACGAAAGTGTGTACAGCGTAGCCAGAGAATATAATGTAAGCCTTGCTCACGCAGAGCATATAAGAATGATAGCCCTCAATATTTTTGATTCACTGCAGCCATTGCATAACTTAGGTTATTTAGAACGTGAGTATTTAGAAGCATCGGCACTACTACATGATATTGGCTATATGATATCTTATGAAAGGCATCACAAACATAGCTTCTATATTATTACACACTGCAATATGCCCGGCTTTACTAATGACGAAAAGGAGCTTATAGCCCACATTGCCCGCTATCACAGAAAAAGCCACCCAAAGAAAAAGCATTATGATTTCAACAAGTTAAACCCAGATAACCAATATACAATTTGGGTGCTTGGAGGCATATTACGTATAGCCGAAGGAATAGACCGCCGCAGGCTTCAAAACGTACAGAGCATTGAAACTTCAATCAATAAAGATTCGATATTGATCAAGCTGATACCTGCCCGCAGCGAGGAAAGTCCAGATATAGAGCTGTGGGGAGCTGACCGCCGCAAGAGTATGTTAGAAGAAGTTATGAAAAAGAGTATTCGATTCGACTTTGAAGATACTGCATAAGAATATTTCAGTATTATTTCATTTGCTCTGTAATATTTCGTAACTTATAAAAAATAGCTGCATAAGTTTGCTAAGAAAATATAATAAAAAGAATGTACACTACAGAGCTAATAGAGATAATCGAACAGGGAGAATGCTCCACTGTGGAATTTAAAAGAAAAATTGCCTCACCGCAAAAAATTGCTAAAGAGATTTCTGCATTTGCCAATACTAAAGGAGGTTATCTGCTGATAGGTGTAGATGACGACCGTTCTATAATCGGTGTACACAGCGAGAAAGATGATGTAGATAACATACTTTTCGCTTGCGAATTTTTCTTAGACCCACCATTAATACCAAAAATAACGATAATGAATCTTTACAATAGGGAAATAATCGTGGCATATATAAATGAAAGCCAAACCAAGCCACATAAATTGGTGAAAGATCCCGATGCAAAACAACCCGAAAAAAGAGCATACATACGCGTTGGTGAAAAATCCGTTATGGCAAGCAGGGAAATGTCCCGAGTGCTGGCAAGCACTACAGACGACAAACCTCTCCGCATGATAGTAGGCGACATGGAAAAGAGATTATTCATATATCTCGAAAAGCACGAAAGAGCTACCGTAAAAGATTTTGCAAGGTTAGTGAACATATCAAAGCGCAGAGCCGAACGTCTGATGGTTCGGTTAGTCAGAGCAGGGGTTTTACAGATACATTCCGATTCCTCTTCAGATTATTTTACATTAGTGTGATTTATTTAATCTCAAAATTAAAGACAATTGCAAAACCAAGGAAAGCACCTCCTAATCACTTACAAATGCTTGCGTCCCAACTTGTTGGTAGAGGAGAACTCATTTATTATCAAAGTCTTACGATGTAGGCTATAACTGCATTCCAATTCTAAAGTAAAACAAGAGAGGCCCATATACAACTGATGCAGGATCTTTCAAAAAGTAAAAACTCTTGCCCAAAGAGAACTTAGCAGGACCTATCGGAGTGTCAAAAGAAATCGAACTACCAACACCGTGCTTCAGCTTGCTTATCTTAATATCTTCTGGCATAGCCCATACAGCCCCGATATCATATCGAACAGAGAAAAACGAAAAGGAGGTCAGAAAATGTTGAGACGCTTTGCGCTCGAGCAGGATGTGGATCGTCGAGTCAGAAGATTGCAGGCAGTCATGGCGGAGAAAGATCTGGGAGCAGTCTTTGTGCCAGCCGTCGGTGCGCCGGGCATGATGGGAGTGGCCAAGTACTTCACTAACTTGGTCTTGTGGGCGGGCCCAGCCTACGTCGTGATCGGTGCCGAGCATCCAGAGCCAGCCCTGGTTCAGTGGTCTGCATATGGTGCCGAATGGAACCGCCAAGAAGCAACCACCTCTTGGGTTGAAAACCCAGACCCGGATGCCTTCGGACGAGCCCTGGAGATCACAGAGGAACTTGCCGGATCGAAGAAACGCATTGGTGTAGAGCACGTTTCGGAGAGGTGGAACGTGGGTGAATGGGATCGCATTCGAGAGAAGCTGTCCGATTTCGAATTCGTGGATATCGAAGACGAGATCGATGCGATTCGGTCCATCAAGTCGCACTTCGAGATTGAGGAGATCTGCAATACAGGTCAAATACTGGCTGATGGGATGTCCCGTTTTGCAGAGGTTGCACGGCCCGGCGTGCGAACTTGGGATGCTGCGACAGCAGCAGAGGAGCTATTGAAAGCTAGAGGGTGCTTCTGGGGGCGATCCAAGTTCTCCCTTGACCTGCGTCCATATACGATTCCGACACCTCTTGACCAGCGTTTCCGTGAGGATGATATCATTCTCTTCGAACTGGTGTATACGGGGCCGCTGGGTTATTGGTACGAAATGACAGCTCTCTTTAGCTTCCAGGAACTGCCGGAAGAAATCGAAGC
>CAYQTZ010000106.1:0-8268 GCA_964420565.1 uncultured Hyphomicrobiales bacterium | reverse complement strand
GAAATGGCGATATCGCTATACAATCCTTTAATATTGAAAATGAATTCTTTGAAATAGATTCTGGTAATATATCATCTGCAATCATTCTGCCCAAAGATGAGTCAATTACACTAAGAATAAAATACTCTCCACAGGATTCTGCGATTGTCTTCACAGAATTAGATATTGAATCTGACGCTTGCGATGGAAATACAGTATTAATTACAGGTGGCTTTCCAAATACTCCACCACGATCAAGGACTTTGGAACTCGTCTATCCCAATGGTGGCGAGACACTTATTATTGGTGACACTGCCATGATCCAATGGCAGGGGCTTCTTCCTGCTGACGTTATCCAGCTTGAATATAGCACTAACGGTGGAAATTCATGGGACACACTCGCTCTTGATATGACGAAATTGGAATACCTCTGGGAAGTGCCAGACATACTTAGCGATGAATGCCTTATCAGAGTAATTCAGCTCTGGCCTAATAACATCGGGCAGACTCTCGATTTCAGACATAGGAATGCTGTAACCTCAGCCAATTTCAACAGTGATGGCAGCAGAATAATTACATCAAGTTCAGACACCACAGCACGTATCTGGAATTCAAATACAGGAGTTGAATTATTTAGATTGAAACGGCATTTATTACCTGTTCTTTGGGCAAATTTCAGTCCCAATGATAAATTCGCTATCACTGCCAGCGAAGACAATACTGCAATTATATGGGATGCTACAACGGGAGAATATCTGCGAACTTTAGAAGGACACATTGGTGATATTCGGTCAGCTAATTTCAGCCACGACGGTAGGTACATTGTTACATCCGCAGGAGATGGATTTGTTTTTGTCTGGGATCCAATGTCAGGTGATTTGATAGATACTGTATATAGTTCATCTACGCCTGTCTGGCACTCAGAATTCAGATATGATAATAATTACATAATTATTTCTGACGTATCTCGTTATGTCAGTATATATGACTTAGTAAATGACGAAACCAGAACACTGAAAACAGTAAATGGAGTATGTCCTTATGCCACAATTAGTCCCGACGGTACAAAAATTGCAGCTACATCATGGTTTGGAAAATGCTGGGTATGGGACTTTGCCACAGGAGATACTTTATATACTTTAGTGCATCCCAATAACGGCAGTTCTGGTATCAAGATCATTCACTCAGTAAATTTCAGTAGTAATAGTGAATTATTACTAACAACAGGTCAGGATTTCAATGCAATCATGTGGAACTCTGATGATGGAGCTTATATTGCTACTTTAGAAGAGCATAAAGCTTCTGTAGTTCAGGGGAGTTTTAATTTTGATAACGTTCGTGTACTTACGGCAAGCCGCGACAGCACAGCTAAAGTCTGGAATCTCGACAAACGAGATTTACAGATGGATTCATCAGATACTTATTTCTCTATAGCCAGAGCCGAGCTTCAGAGCTATGATATTGACTTTGGAAGAGTACCATTCGATGATGTGGTAGATACACTTATTAATGAGTACATTTTAAATGTTTCAAATTTCAACTTTGATGTATATGATATTTATATTCAAGGTGAACATAGTTCCGATTTTTATATGCTTGATGGTTTTGCACCATATAATCTAATAGAGGATGGCAGAAAAGGTATCGAGATACGCTTTAATCCGACTGCACTCGGGGAACGAAGAGCCGAGCTTGTAATTGAATATCCTGCCAGCCGGTTAGTTTTGCATTTAACTGCTAACGTTTACGATCCCGGTTTAGAGCTTGTAGTAAAATCTGTTGATTTCGGAGATGTGGAGACTGGTGCATATAAAGATACTTTGCTTCCTATAGTTCTAAGAAATCGCAGTACATCTGATATTAAGATATTATCAATAGACAATCTAAGTGTTGATTATGATAACTTTGATATATTATCAGGTGATAATCCTATAACATTGCAATCAGGTCAGACACATGAAATGGAGATAAGATTTACTCCAGATGGCTTAGAAGAATATGTTGGAATGATTGATTTTGTGCATGACGATTTAGGGAGCTACCCCCTAAGGATGTATCTCTTTGGTAAAGGAATCGAGCCTAGAATAGATACTGCCACTATTGCAATCGGGTCATTTTCTGGATATCCTGGAGATGTTGTAGATGTTCCAATAATGCTTAAAAATGTAGGTGAACAGGGAGTGATCGGCTCTATTACGGGCTTTGTATTTGAACTATATTTTAATTCTACATTACTTGAACCTTTGAATGTCAGCTATCCAATTGACATTACCAATAATGAAAGAAAGTTAGAATTCCAATTACCTTTGAATTTCGTTGAAGATTCCATTCTGACTTATGTTCAATTTAAGATTGGACTTGGGAACGATACTGTTTCGGTTTTGGATATAGATAATGTACGTCCTATGGGCAGTGGAAAAATCGTAATTACAGCAGAAGATGGTGAGTTTACTTTACTTGGTGTTTGTGAGCAGGGGGGAAGCCGCTTTTTCGAATCAGACGGTAGAATATATCTTGAGCAAAACAAACCAAATCCATTCAGCGATAAAACAACTATAGAATTTGAGATAATTGAAAATGGAGAAACTAATTTGATAATAACTGATTTGTTGGGCAATACTATCAAAACTTTAATAAATGAATATCTGAATTCAGGGGTTTATAGTATTGAATTCGATGCTCAGGAAATGAACACTGGGTCATATTTTTATATACTGAAAACTCCAACTCAATATTTAGTTAGAAGAATGACAATTAATAAATAAGTTTAAATTTATTTTGAAAAAAATTATGATACAATCTATCAGAGGAACTAAAGATCTATTACCCGAAGAAATTAAGAATTGGCAATATATAGAACATGCCTTTAAAGCTGTATCCGCTAGATTCGGATACGAAGAGATGCGAACTCCTATCTTCGAAAAGACTGAAGTTTTTTCAAGAGGAATTGGCGAAGATACTGACGTAGTAAACAAAGAGATGTATTCGTTTTCTGATCGCGGGGGCGATTCTATGACTTTGCGACCAGAGAATACTGCCGCTATTGTTCGTTCACTTTTGCAACATAAATCACTAAATCAAAATCCATTAATGCGGCTATGGTATTTCGGACCTTTTTTTCGCTACGAGAGACCACAAAAAGGCAGGCAAAGACAGTTCCACCAATATGGAGCAGAATGCATTGGCTCTGATAATCCCGAAAGCGATGCCGAAATGATACTACTTGCTGTGGCAATTATTGATTATTTAAAAATAAAAGATTTTAGAATATTGCTAAATACACTCGGCGATTCTGAAAGTAGATTAAATTACAGGCAGGCACTCGTAGAGTATTTCACTTTGCATACGAAAGATCTTTCCGAAGACAGCCAAAAACGATTGAATACCAATCCTCTAAGGATACTGGATTCAAAAGATATCGCTGATATTGAAATATCAAAAAATGCTCCCAAAATCGTAGATCACTTAAATAACAAAAGTAAAGATCATTTCGAAAAAGTCCGCAAATATTTAGAAGAGACTAATGTAAACTACGAAACAGATCATAACTTAGTCAGGGGATTAGACTATTACAGCCACACAGTATTTGAATTCCAAAGCTCAGTGCTTGGAGCTCAGGATTCTTTTGGTGGTGGAGGCAGATATAATCACCTTTTCGAGCAGCTTGGCGGAAAGCAAACACCGGCAGTAGGGTTTGCTATGGGGGTAGAGCGATTACTCCTTATTTTAGAGCAACAGGAGTTATTTAATTATGAAATAAACAAACCAGATGCTTACATTGTTACCACCCATAATGATCTGATAAGCAATTCACTTCAAATTGCAGACCTGTTAAGAAAGAATGGGAAGATAGTAATTATGGATCTTTTGCAGCGTTCTATTAAGGCACAGTTCAGAGAAGCAAATAAATCCAATGCTAAAGCCGTCATTATAATTGGCGAAGACGAACTCCAACGCGGAAATATTATTATAAAAAGTATGGAGACAGGCGAACAAAGCGAAGTTCCTCTTGGCGAGATTGAAAAATTCATTATTTAAATCAAATAAATGAAACGAGCATTAAGAAAACTATTTTTTTTAAATGATCTGAGATATGCCAAATGGCAGATTAAATTGCTGTTTGCAGCTATAGCTTTTACTATTGTTGTTTCTGTGATGTGGTTTACCTGGTCTATAGTTGATGATCTGATAAAACGCGAGCAGAAGATCATCCATCTTTACGCCGAGATATATAAGCATTTTACTGAAAGCTGGAGCAAAAGCAATGAAAATGTTAGTATTGATGATTATTTATTTTTTATTGATGAAATCACTCCTTCTATTTCTTTTCCAGTAATTGTTACTGATGAGGAAGATAAGCCATTCGAGCCATTCGAGACTTGGAGCTTGAATGTTGAGATTGATACATCAATGACTCTAAAGCAACAGCGGAAATTCATGGAGGAATACGTTGCCGATATGAATTCAAATTACCCCCCAATAATAATTACAAAAGGCGATCAGAATGGTAAAGTTCTCGCAAAGTTCTACTATACACATGCTTCTTTGATTGATCGGCTCAGATATTTCCCAATAATTGCAATCATAGTTATCACGATATTTGTCGTAATTGCTTATTCCGCATTCAGCAGCTATAGGAAAAATGAGCAATCCCGCGTTTGGGTAGGAATGTCAAAAGAAGCTGCACATCAGCTTGGTACACCGCTTTCCAGCTTGTTAGCATGGATGGAAATATTGAAATACAGCGAGAATGACCCTGCATCTATTAAAGATACAATTCTGGAAATGGAAAACGACGTTAATAGACTGAATATCATAGCTACCCGCTTCTCTAAAATTGGTTCTACTCCCGAGAAAATGAATCAGGATCTGGCAGAGTTGGTTGAAAATGTTTCATTATATTTTGAGAAACGACTCCCGCATCTTGGTAAGAAAGTCAAAATAATACGCAACGTTCCCGAAGGTAAGATTGTTTTTGTTAATCCCGATCTTTTTACATGGGTGATAGAAAACCTGCTAAAAAATGCAGCAGAAGCTATTGAGGAAAAAGAGGGTACTATAGAAATATCTGCGAAGAAAGATTTTGAAAAGAAGATTACTATACTACTTAAAGATTCAGGCAAAGGAATGACATCGAACTTAAAGCGGCAGGTGTTCTCGCCCGGTTTTACTACTAAAAAGCGTGGTTGGGGTTTGGGGTTGAGCTTATGCAAACGCATAGTAGAGGATTACCACGAAGGTTTGATATACGTTAAGGAATCTAATCCTGGGAAAGGTACAACCTTTGCTATTGAATTACCGCTTGGAAAGTATTAATTGATTAAAGATGATTTAGTTTATATATAGAAAAATACTACCCACTATATATCTTGTCATTTTATCTACTACAATTTAACAAAGTCAATACTACAAGGATATGATAATAATCTCTACAATGTTTTAGTAAAAATCACTATTTGTTCATAGTAGATATTTCTGTATTTTGAATAAAATTATGGATAAATCGTTTCGGAGTGCCCCATGCTTAACATAATACCCGAAAATAGCAATTCAATTGTTATTCATAGAACTTCAACTCAGAAATATAATAGCAGAAAAAATGAGGCAAGGTACTCAAAGATTGGTGTTTGTAATAGATTCCTTCGTGGTTTGTTGCTTTCAGGATAATTGATCTTGTGGATTAGTTTTTTATTAAAAACGCCCGAATATGTCAGAATAGTCTATTTATTGGTCTCTCAACTCCTTCGCTATTCCCAACAATATTCGGGCTTTTTTCTATTAGTATTTAATGAAAATCTCAGAAATGATTTTTTCATTATTTAATATTTCAAGTATATAAATACCTGTAGGTAAACTATTCACATCAATTTTTTGATCACTTAACTCAGTGTATCCAGTGTTTTCTTTTATTAGCAGTTTTCCTTCTATGGAATATACACGAATTAAAGAATTATTAAAAGAAAAATTTGCAGAAATATTGAGAATATTTTTAGCAGGATTGGGATACAGAGATAATTCATCAGTTTTAGATTGACCTTCAACGCTTACTATCTGGTCGGAATATCTGTAGATACCTTTAGTAGTACAAGCATATAAGAAGTCATATTTGAAATATAACTTATTAATATAGGGGAGTTCATCATCGGAGATGTTATCCCAAGTTTCGCCCCAATCTTCAGATATATAAACCTCATCTTTAAGGTTAACAGCATCTTTATAATTAACAATTATTTTGTTTTCGTAAACTAAAATATCGGCTATAGTTTTACTTGATGTGCCGGTAAAGTATGGAATCTCGTCCCAATTATCTCCCTGATCTAAAGAGTAGTAGATTTTGTGCTGTATGGCATCTTTATAAGCAATACAATAGATGTTGAATTGCGAATTGATCTCTATATCATAAGGAGTAAAATTATAGTTGAAAATGTGCTTCCAGTAATCTCCTTCGTCATCAGTCTGGAAAATAAAATTATTTAGAGCGCCTATATACACTCCGTTACTGGAGTCAACTGCTACACTCATATAGAAATTATTTGTGATCGGCACTGGTATATTTTCGATATTGAAATAGTTCCAATCATACCCCAAATCTTTACTGATCAGGAAATTATAAGCATTTTCCCTGCAGTGCATGATAATATCTTCGTTGGGTAAGAATAAGAGTTCTTTTACGAAATATGTATTACCAAGATTGAAGTAAATAGTGTCAAGAGTATTGCCATTATCAAGACTTAGCATCAATTTCTTGCCTTGTGTACCTACATATATAAAGTCATGTTTATTTGATCTGATAATAGTATAATCGTTATAGACAGTGTCAGGACTTATTACTTCCCATTCGTCTTCGCCATTAAATAAACGATATATGTGTTTTTTTGATATAGCGAAAAATGTGGTGTCTTTACCTTCTGTCATATCAATAATATTTAAAGCTGTCATACCTTCATTAAATTCTTTCCACGTATTGCCTTTGTCAGAGCTTATAAGCAGCGCCTTTTGCTCTTTCGTCGAGTACACATAGTCATTTTTTTGTATTTGCATGAAACTAAAAACTTCCCTGTTGATCAGCTCCCAGCTATCAGAATTCAAATTACCTGAATAAGTTCCATTATTGGTAAAAAGGATTATGGAATCATCTGAAAATATTATTGCATTGAATACAAAAACGCCATTTAGAGTTTCTGAGCCAGTAATCTCAATCCATGAATCGCCATTATCTTGAGTTAAATAGAGATTAAAATCTCTGTCCAATAAAAAAAATTCAGATCTTTCACGGCCCGGAGAGAATAAATAAAGCTTGGTTGACGAGAATTGCCCTTCATCTTTTTTCCAAGTGTTGCCTTTATCTGTTGTAATAAAAAGCCCATTTTCGTTAGCATCGAGAAGAAATATTTTTTCATTATTCGCAACCATAAACTGGGAGACCAAACCTGGATAATTTTTACCTGCAATATCAAAATTTGTTCCGCTAATGTGTTCAATAACGAAAAAATCTATTTGATTACTTTTATTTGATATAGCATAAGCGATATTATTGTCAGTTTGAATTTCTATGAAATCGATATTTTTTGGTGTTAATGAAAGCTTAACCCATATATGCGTTTGTGCATTAAGATCTAGTACGAAGCATCCCTGATTCTGAACTGCAGCTAAAAGGATTCCCGTTTCAAGATATTCTATATCACTTATTAATGCGCTAACGTGATAAGCTGGTTCTAAGCCAGAAAAGAATTCTGTCCAACTTTCGCCATTATCTGTACTTTTAAAAATAAATCCTGATTTTGTTCCTGCATATACATTGCCGGCACTATCGAGACATATAGAGTAAACATCGCCTCCGGTAAAAGCTGGTAATTCAGTCCAATCTCCTGCTATAGCAGTATTGTTGGAAGTTAGAAAAAATGAAAAAAACAATATAATATAAGAATATTTCAACATAATTATTATCCAAAAAAGTTAACTTATCAATTTATTTAATATAAAAAAAATTGCCAATATATCAATAGAATATTCTCATATATTGGAATATATTGTATTAATGAAAGTAAATGGATTAAGACCATTGCAAAATCAAAGAAAATCCCCCTATGTCCCCCTTTTCCCGACAAGTCTGGATCTTCGATAAAAAAGGGGATTTTATCTTACTTCCCCGCTTGGTAAGAGGGGATCGAGGGGTGTTTGTGAAAAAATATATCCAATATAATCAGTAAAACACCCCCTCAATCCCCTTCTTAAAAGCTAATCATGTAGCATATTTTTTCATAAAATGTTGTTTAGCCAGTATCCATC
>CAYQTZ010000105.1:0-8275 GCA_964420565.1 uncultured Hyphomicrobiales bacterium | reverse complement strand
TATGTAATGGCAATGGCATCTACTTTCAGGTCTTCCATTGTGAATTTGATCTGTTCTAATCGTGTGTCAATAATTGCAGGATAGTCCTGATTGACGGCAATTTCTTCAGTGTTTTTATTAGCCATGTTAATTCTTTAGTAATTTATTTAACAAAATAATTTGGTGATTCCTTAGTAATGATAACATCGTGAGGAAGTGATTCCCGCAATCCTGCAGTAGTCATCTTCACGAATCTTCCTTTTTCTTTTAATTCGGATATGGTCAGACAGCCGCAATAGCCCATAGCCGACCGCAATCCGCCAGCCATTTGATAGACAGTATCAGAGATATTGCCTTTAAATGGCACTTTGCCCTCGATACCTTCCGGCACTAATTTAGCTAATTCTTCTTCTACATCCTGGAAATATCTATCGGCAGATCCCTTGTGCATAGCTCCGAGTGATCCCATACCGCGATAAACCTTATATGCTCTTCCTTCGAGTAATATCTTTTCGCCCGGGCTTTCTTCGTGCCCTGCAAATAAGCCTCCTATCATAACGGAATCAGCTCCAGCGGCTAATGCTTTCGCTATGTCGCCAGTTTGCTTAATACCGCCGTCAGCAATAATTGGTATATTATATTTCTTTGATACTTCAAATACATTCATAACGGCAGTTAGCTGGGGTATGCCAACGCCTGCTATTATGCGAGTAGTGCATATAGAGCCGGGACCTATGCCGACTTTCAAACAATCGGCACCTGCTTTGATCAGTGCTTCTGCAGCTTCGCCGGTTCCAATATTCCCGGCAACGACTTGAATATCAGGGAAACGATTTTTGATCTTGCTTACCATATCAATAACGTTTTGATTATGAGCATGGGCAGTGTCAATGAAGATAGCATCAACGCCCACTTCTTCTAAAGCGGTAACTCTATCTAAAGTGTCGGTAGATATTCCAACAGCAGCGGCTACACGCAATCTGCCATGCTCGTCTTTGCAAGCGTGAGGATGCTTTTTCTTCTTTTGGATGTCTTTGAAAGTAATCAGCCCGCAAAGTTTGTTGTTTTCGTCAACAACGGGCAATTTTTCAAATTTATGTTTTTGCAGAAGTAATTCAGCAGTTTCTAAATTTGTTCCTACCGGGGCAGTAGCGAGATCTGTTTTAGTCATTACATCGCCGATAACATCTTCGTGATTTGGATTGAAACGAAGATCGCGGTTAGTGATGATACCAATTAGCTTATGATCGTCGTCAATGATAGGGATACCGCTAATATGAAATTTTGCCATTAAGCTAAGTGCTTCTCCTACTTTTCTGTCAGCAGTCAGCGTAATGGGATTGCGTATCATCCCGCTTTCCGAGCGTTTGACGCGGTCTATTTGGGCTACCTGCTCATCAATACTGAAATTCTTGTGAATTACTCCAAGCCCGCCTTCTCTTGCTATTGCTATTGCCATACGCGATTCGGTAACGCTGTCCATAGCGGCACTTAGCAGAGGCATGTATAGACTAATTTTGTTAGTAAGTCTGGTGCTTAAGTCAGTATTTCTCGGTAACACTGTAGAGTGGTTTGGCACAAGTAACACATCATCATAAGTAAGCCCCTCGCCGATTATCTTCTTGTTTTCCATATTAACGCTTTATATTTATGTGATCATTTTAATTTTCTAATACATTCTAAGAAATAAGCATATTCCATATTACAAAATTAATGAAAAAAACTTTAGTTTTAGCTATAAATTAAGTTCATTATGAACATTTTTTGTATTTATTTATAGCAAACATAGGTTATATATATGATTATTAACGAATTATACAGATTGCAATTATTTTTAGCATGTAGAATTACATTCATTGGATAATTGGGATTATTTACATTCTGTAGGTTTATGATTGATTTACTATTTTTGTAGGAAGCGTTTCTAAGCAAATTGATAAACAATATAGGAATTTCAGTTATGAATTCGATGCTTATAGGTGGGAGATTGTGGGGATCGCTGTTTGCGTAGTGATAATGCGTCATTTCAAGAATTATTGGCAAATATGACATTGAGAGATACAGTTTTTAGTAATATTTACTAAAAATATCTGATCTCTATAATTTTTTATGAATAAAAAATAATTCTGATATATAAACTTTTAGTAATAATACGATTTACTTAGTATTCATAACGTTATCAGAAGATCAAAGATGTAACGAAGATATGCTAAATATCAACATTTCATAAATTTATAAAAAATATTTTTGGTTATTTAATAGACAATTTCTTATCTTGCAAAAGTGAAGTGGGAGAAAGTGGGAGAAAGTGTTGATAATTCCCATTTTTGTGATATTTTATTTGTTTGCTGTATTTATTTTATGGAATCGTTAGGTCATGGCATTTTTTAAAGGACAGGAAATATACTCTATTGATAATAAAGGTAGAGTAAATATACCAGCTAAGATGCGACGTGTCATCTCGCCTGATGCTAACGATACGTTTACGGTAACCCGCGGATTAGAGAAATGCATCGAGCTTTATCCTTTGGACGAATGGCGGCAATACGAAGAGCGATTCGAGAAGCTGAACCAATACGATCCCAAAAATAGATTCTTCCTTCGCAAAATTTTGATGTGGAGCGAGGAAGTAGCTCTGGACGGACAGCAGAGGATATCTATTCCCAAAAAACTGATAGAGTTTTCTGGTATTGAAGGGAAGGTTCTGATAGTTGGTATGGGTAACCACATGGAGCTTTGGAACCCAGATGAATTTGAAAAATATATTGAGAGCCATGACGAAAGCTACGAAGACGTGGCCTCGAAAGTCATGGTTGAAGAAGAATAATTAATTCTGCTTAGAAATAAATATAAATAATGGCAAAGAAAAAAAAGAAGCCACATAGCAGAAAAAGAATAGATAAAAGCAGCGCTGTGGGATACGATTACCACTTGCCTGTATTAAAAACTGAAAGTTGCGATCTGCTTGTGCAAAGCAGTTCGGGAATATATCTCGACGGCACTCTCGGAGGTGGTGGCCATTCGGAAGAGATACTCAGCCGGCTCGATAGCGACGGCAGGGTTTACTCATTCGACGAAGACATAGCCGCCATAGAGCATTGTCGGGAAAAATTTGCGGAAGAGCTTAGCAAAGGCGAAGCCAGCCGCATAGTTCTTTTAAATGAAAATTTCTCTAAGGCATGCAGCATAAAAGAGATTCGGGGGGAGGCAAAGGGTCTTTTGCTTGATCTTGGTGTATCATCGCGGCAGCTTGATGACAGCCGCCGCGGATTTACATACCGTGCGAACACCCACCTTGACATGAGATTTGGTTCGCAAGGCAGCTCAGCAAGAGATCTGCTCAATGCAGCTAATGAGGAAGAGCTTGAGCATATTCTCCGTAACTACGGTGAAGAGCCATTTGCCCAAAGTATTGCGCGGCGTATAGCAGAAAAACGCCGCGCTTTCCCTCTTGATTCAACCTTTGATCTTCGACTTATTATCGAAGAAACCGTCCCGAAGAAAAACCTTTACCCAACGCTTTCGCGTGTTTTCCAAGCTGTTCGCATTGCAGTGAACGATGAGCTTGGCGTTCTGCAATATACATTAGAAAATATCGTGCCAGTTTTAACGACAGGTGGTAGAATTGTCGTTATTTCTTATCATTCCTTAGAAGACCGCATAGTAAAGACCACTTTCCGCGATCTATGCCAGAGCGGAGCCACAAAAAGCATCACGCCGAAACCAATCACAGCCGGTAAAAAAGAGTTGGAGGAAAATCCCAGAGCCAGAAGTGCTAAGCTAAGGGTGGTGGAGAAGAGGTGAAAATGATATCATACAACAATACCTAATGGACTTTATTAATTATAAAATAAGACCATTGCAATTCTTGACTTTTGCGTTGGCTTCGGGGAATTGCAAATGTGCCACTAAAAGCGTGGGCATATTTTTTATACCTTATCCAGTTCTTCCATTAATGCTCTTCTTTTTGGATATTCATTTCTTAAATAAGAGATAATCTCATTTGCCCTGTCCCTTGCTCCAAGTTTAATAATTTTTCGGATATATCTGCATGCATTTTGGTAATGTGCACGCCCCATGTTGTTTTTCATGTATTTAAGAATATCATTTGCATATAATTCGACTATCTCATTTGAATAATCTTTAGAAAGATATTTTTCGTATTGCTTAATTATATTTAAATCAGATGAATTTTTGACCAATTCAAAAAGCCTGTCCCACCATTGTTCTTTTATGAAAATACTTGCAATTAAATCTGTATCAAACCATCGTTTTTTAGTAGTAATGTCCTGAATAACTGCTTCAATAAATGCGCCCCATTTTTCAGGTTTTACATGCTGTTTCAGTATCTGGTAATAATCTTGTTGATTCCCGAAATTGTCAATAAATAAAAGACGAGCGTATTCAATAATCTTTTCAGAATCGTTTTGAGCTTGTGCTATTTTTAATAACCAATCGTACCATTCTTTTGCCAATCCCGGTTTGTCTTTCAAATCACAATTTACTCCGTCTATGGCTAATGAATTGGCTTTCTCATAATTTTCCTTTTTGAGTGCTTTTTGAATAGCCTTTCGCCTTAGCTTTGAATTTGTAATGTTTTGTTCAAGATATTTTTCTGCAACATTTTCACCTTTGGTTTTTAATAATATATCGTACTTTATGATTTGGGCTTCTTCTCTATCGTAATCTGAGCTTTGTACTTTATCAATTTGTTTAAAAATACGTTCGGTTTCGTCTTCTGTTTTTAAAAGCAGGGCTGCAAGTCGCAAAACACCAATATGCCAATCCCAGCCTGAATAAATTTGTTTATCAAAAGATGTAAAACAATATTCAATGATAAGTTTCCTGATTTCTTCGGATATTTGCTCCTCTGCAATGGAATAGAGCATTTCATAAGCATCATAAATGCTTCCGCCAATATCGCCATTGCTGTCATCTGAATATTGCAGGGCTTTCGTCATTTGTTCCATTATGGCAGTAGAAATAAATACAGCACTTTTATAATTCTGATTTTCAAACTGTTTTATTGCCGATTCTAAAAGGTTGTCAACCGCATTGCCTACAAGCTTTGAAGCCGACCAGTCAATAAAACCGTATCTGTTGGAAGCGGTTTTAAGGATTGATTTTACCTGCTTTGCATAGAGTTCTTTCGATTCGTCGGAATTGTGATGGGCAAACGAAGACATGAATAAATTTCTAAACGGTGCGTTTGCTGTTGCTTTTTCACGCACAAATTGTTTAAGCTCCTCGTGGGTGGCTTTTTCAAGCAATTCGCCAACTTGTTGGGCAATGGTTTTACGTTTTGCAGGTTTAGACGTTTGCCCTGTTCGCTTTCTTCTCGTTTTTTTGTTCAGTCCCAACTCATCTTGTTGCAGGTAAAAAATTAAGGCAGCCACATGTTTGCAAACCGGCCCCATATCGTAAGGGCAATCGCAAACATACTCTGTTATAACCCCTTTTTTAAGGGTGAGTTGCACGGTGTAATCTTCAGAGCCTTCAACAATAGCTTCGTACTCCCCTGGTCCTATTTCGTCGGGTTCGTGTACATGCCCTTTTTTGAAGTACTGCAAACCACGTTTCAATATGGTTTCATTAATATAATGCTCAAATTGATTAATTGGAATCAGCATAAATTATCCTAATTTTAAATCACAAATATATCAAATTTTGATTGTGCGTCGGCAAAAAAATAGATCTTTTGCAAACTTCGGTAGCGCATTGGCTTGCACGGTTTGCAAATGTGTTTTTTTATGCCTTGTCTTTTCAATCATATCGTTTTTTTTATCTTTAATTAGCAAATTGTCAGATGGTCTTGGTTTTACACTTGCCTGTAATGTCTGGCAATAAGAAACGTAGGGCATTTCGGAGCATCTATCTGTCAAGTTACCAAGCCGTTTATTAATTGTTATGTCATTTAAATTACCACTAAAACCCTTATTGGGTATAGCTTTTGTTAGGCTCTGTAATTCATCAATTCCACAATTCAATATTATCAAGGAGTTTATTTCCCCTTTCATTCAAGACACCCCATCTTATCATAAGATTTTCAGGTTTACAGAATAACTGACCATGTGAACAAGCAAACTCGACTGTTGCTATTACTTTTCCATTACTCCAGAATTCAAGCTTTGCTTCAGTCACAGGAGTTCCACACTCTCCCCACTGAAAGTTCAATGGATTATTTATTAATTCTAACAATTCATTAGCTCTATTTTTTTCTATTAATTTACTCTTAATAACTTTTCTTTTATCCCTATCTTGCGGTTTAATTTTGTGTTGGTTTTCATAAACCGAATATATTACAGAATCAAATTTTTGATAAGGAAATAAACTCTCTTCTTTCTCCGAACTTAATTTCATCAAATCTATCATTGATTGTATCTCATTCTCTGTCTTTGTCAATATAGTACTTGAGTCATTTAACTCTACCATCAAAGAATCAATGATTGCTTTTTTTTCTATTATTGTTATTTGTCCTAAACAACTAATTGAAAACAATGATGATAATATTATTAATGTTGCTATCTTTTTCATTTTATAGAGCCTAACTCCTTTTTACACGCAATATAATTTTATTTTACGAATTATTCAAAAATAAATAATTGGATTGATATGAATGAAAAAAAACGAGCTATATGTAAAATCCTAAATTAGGAGTAGGGTTTTTTTACTTTGGCTTGACCGGCAGCATCATAAGGTGCGAAGTTAATCAAACGGTTAGTGCTTGTGGTTAAATAAGATGGAGTGATAATTGAGTGCTGTTCCTATGGCTCATATTTATAGTTATTATCGTAAAAAAGAGATAATTATCACCTACAACGAAAGGTAATAAAAAATACAATCTGATTATTAAAAGAGTCGCCGTAACTTATGCTAAATAAATAATATACTATATATCTGATAATATAAATGATAAATGTTCTTTTTTCGTATTGTATTCACTTTTAAGCATTTCTCCAAGTTTTTCATTATTTCTCATAATAAAATACATTGCTCCTTGTGCCCGTAATAGTCTTTCATCCCTATCAATACCAAGATTTACTTTGTATAATTCCTTAATCGCATTTACAAATTCATTTATCATACTAAATTCTTCACTATAGTAGTGTTTGAAAATTGATGAAAAGCAAAAGGCTTCAATCATTGGTTTTCTATCTTCCTCAGTTTTTTTAATATCGTTAAGTCCAACGCATACTTTACCAACATAATCTCCTTGTTCATTAATTTTAATAATTGCAAAGAACTTAACAGCGACATTCAATAATTGATCAAATGAAATAGTGTCTTTTGGAATTTGTTTGTCAATAGTTTTGCTAACAATATCAGTCATAACAGTATTGAACAAGCTATCATTTTTCAAATCAGAAATATATGTTTTGCTTAAAGTTAAGCTGTCATTTATACTCAAAAGGTTTTCATAATTTGTATTTGAAGAAAAGCTTGTAAGCAAATAGTCAATGATCTTAATATTGTTATTAACAAACTCAGAAAAACAGCTTTTCTTTTTTGTCTCTACAATACTTGTTATTATGAATTCTTCGCCTTCGTAAGATGACTTTTCGATGACAATAAAATCACCATAATGATTGATTATATCGCAATTCGTTTGACCATTACATTGAAGTGAAAAAATGATCAAAAATACTAATGTAAAAGTTGATTTTGCCATTTGTTTACCTATTATAATGAATGAAAAAAATGAATTTAACAATATTATATTATAATAACAAAATAAATATAATATTTTTATATTAAAATTCTCAATTATTATGGAAAATATATACTAAAACCAATTTCAAATGCAAATATAAGGCATCTTAACTCATAATATTCAAAAAAAACTTCAGTATCGTAGAGCAAGTAAGCTCCAGCTCGTAAATTTAAATGTATATTATGGGTAGAGATAGATATCCCATATCAACAGTTGGCTTCTGACGGAGCTAAAGATCGCAACACATCAATCTTTCTACTTATGGGACGCTACTACGTAGCTGATTTCTTTCCGTTCGTATTCCTTATATTAATGGGACATTCCAACGGGGCTATGCAGCATAGTTACGAATTGTTTATAGCATAAATATCATTTCTGAAAACCGCATTCCCAAATCGGAGTTTGGGAATGAGAAGTGGGGGTGAAGTGGAGTTTGGGAATGAGAAGTGGCGGATTTAACAGGACAGCTCAATAACTTCTTTTCATTACTAAATAAAATAGATCTCCTTATAATAAACGAACTCGGTTATTTTTGAGTTAAGCAAGAAAACAGCGACAATGTTCTTAAAAGTCATTGCCTCGAGA
>CAYQTZ010000104.1:0-8286 GCA_964420565.1 uncultured Hyphomicrobiales bacterium | reverse complement strand
TGCTGTATTTGGAAAGGAATAAGAATCTCAGAAATGATCCTAAAGAAATATTGCCTTCAGCAAAAACTGTTATTGTTACTGCCACTAATTACTACACTCCATACCATCATGCAGAAAAAGAAGGTTACGGAAAAATAAGCCGCTACTGCTGGGGCGAAGACTATCACAAAGTTATAAAAAAAATGCTGAAAAAATTAGTAAATGCCATCAAAGACATCCAGCCAAACACTGAAAGCAGGTACTTCGTGGACTCTGGTCCAGTCCTTGAGAAACAGTGGGCTGTTCGCTCTGGTATGGGCTGGCAAGGCAAAAATTCTTTGATAATTCACCCTAAGCTTGGCACATGGTTTTTTCTGGGAATGATACTGACTAATTTAGAGATTGAACCAGACTCTCCATTTCATAAAGATCTATGCAAAGAATGCACTAAATGTATTGATAGCTGTCCGACTAAAGCTATTATCAAACCAAAAGTAATTGATGCTAACAAGTGCATTGCTTATCATACAATTGAAACAAAAGCCGAAGACGAAATACCGGAGAATATTCGCCAAAACATGAACAACTACCTCTTTGGATGTGACATCTGCCAAAATGTTTGCCCATGGAATACAATAGCAAAGCCAACGAATATAAAAGAGTTTTATCCTGACACGAATCAAATAGAGTTAAAGTTAGAGGATGTCATATCTATGAGTGAAACAGATTTCTCAAACAAATTCCATAAAAGCCCTGTTAAAAGACTTGGCTTAAAAGGATTGCAAAGGAATGCTTTTGAATTGAAAAAATAATAGATCTCAAAAAACGTATATGACTTTTTGTAGTGTTTTCATAGAAGATTATTAGCAATTAATTGGAATGCAATGTTTTTACTTTTATTCTATTTATCCATAGCTTTATGTATATCTTTTCTTTGTTCGATAATGGAATCCGTTCTTTTGTCAATTTCAAATTCCTATTTAACTGTACAGAAAGAGAAAGGTGGCGATTGGGCTGGTAAATTCATTGAGCTTCGCAATAATATTGATAAACCGCTCTCTGCCATTCTATCATTGAATACTGTAGCCCACACTGTTGGTGCTGCTGGAGTAGGCGCTCAGGCTATAGTAGTTTTTGGCGATGCTTACTTTGGTCTGGTCTCTGCTATTCTTACATTGCTGATCCTTGTTTTTACTGAGATCATACCTAAGACTGTAGGAGCTACTTATTATAGAAAGTTAGCTAAAATATCCTATTATATAATTTCTATTATGATAATTATCACGTATCCCTTAGTTTTGATGTCTGCGTTCATTACGCAACTCTTCTCACAAAGTAAACGTGAAAACTATACAAGCAGAGAGGAAATTTCTGCATTGGCAACTATTGGAGCTAATGAAGGTATATTTTCAGAAAATGAACATAAAATAATTCAAAATATTCTAAGATTAAAAAATGTATTTGTTACGGAAATATTGACACCCAGGGTTGTTCTTGCTATCGCAGATGAGAATTTAACACTTAAAGATTTTTTGATCAATAAAGAATATCTGAAATTCTCCAGAATACCAGTTTACTCCAAAAATACAGATAATATAACAGGGTATGTATTCAGACAAGAGGTTTTTGAAAAGATTGCAGAAAACAAGCAAGATTTGAAACTTAAGGATATTAAACGGAGAATCGCTATTGTTTCTGATAAAGAAGTGCTATTCAACGTTTGGGAATTATTATTAGATAAAAAAGAACACATAGCTATCGTCATGAATGAATACGGCAGTATTGACGGTATAATAACTATGGAAGATATAATTGAAACTCTTCTCGGATTGGAAATCATTGATGAAAAAGACACTATCATTGATATGCAGAAATTCGCAAGAGACCGGTGGAAACAACGACAAGCCAAATTTAATTATCTAAATATTTCTGATAAAAAATAATTAAAACTCTCATTCGTATATTACCGACGAGTAATATAGTTTAAAATGAGCAATATATTTTATAATTTGATAGACTTTAATATTTGAAATTTATGGAAGGCATTAATCATGGCAACTCATCATCAGTTGGCAATTATCGGAACAGGACCGGCAGGTTTTACAGCAGGCATCTATGCAGGAAGAGCAAATCTCGACACAGTAATTTTTGAAGGTAACCAACCCGGTGGACAGCTTACTATAACTACAGAAGTTGAAAATTACCCCGGCTTCCCCGAAGGAGTGCAAGGACCAGAAATGATGGAACTTTTCCGCAAGCAGGCACACCGCTTCGGCGCCCAATCAATCTATGAACACATAACAAAAGTTGACTTCTCTAAACGTCCATTTACGCTATGGTCTGACAGAGGCACAGAATATACTGCTGATGCTGTTGTTATTGCCACAGGAGCTACAGCACGCAGATTATACGGCAAGGGCGAAGAAAAATACTGGGGTCACGGCATTTCAGCTTGCGCCACCTGCGATGGATTTTTCTACAGAGATCAAAAAGTATTCGTTATCGGCGGCGGTGATTCCGCTATGGAAGAAGCGGTCTATCTTACCCACTTTGCTAAATCGCTGACTATTATCCATCGCCGTCAGGGATTCCGCTCATCGCAGATCATGTTAGACAGAGCAAAGAAGAATCCAAAGATTGACTTCTTGCTTGATACTGTTGTAGATGAATTCCTCGGTGAAGAGAAGAACGGCATACCGTCCCTTACAAAAATTCGTATTAAGAATGTTTTGACTGGCGAGATGAGAGAAGTCCCGGCAGATGGGGTTTTCTATGCTATCGGGCATATCCCGAACACAGAAATCTTCAAAGGGTTCCTTGATATGGATGAGAATGGCTATCTGATCGTCAAAGGTGATTCCACTTACACTAACGTCCCCGGTGTCTTTGCCGCAGGCGACTGTGCCGACCACGTGTATCGTCAGGCGATCACAGCTGCTGGAACCGGTTGCCGCGCCGCCATTGATGCTGAACGCTGGCTTGGCGAGCAGGCAGAATAATTATTAATATTTATCCGGGTACATTCATTCAATAACTAATAAGTTGTCAAATGAATTCTATATAAAGCAAACAAAATACCCGCAAGAAAGCAGATATTTTTTCATAAACACCCCTCAATCCACTCTTACCAAGAGGGGAAGTAAGATAAGAATCCCTCTCTTGTCATAGATCCCGATCTGTCGGGGCAAGAGGGGGTTAGGGGATGTTGGATCAATTATGAATTAAAAATTACGAATTATGAATTAAATCGGTTATATTCTTCCATAAACACCCCTCGATCCCCTCTTACCAAGAGGGGAAGTAAGATAAAACACCCCTCGGTCCACTCTTGCAAAAGATTAGAAGGCAAGAAACCCCCAAGCACCAAAGTAATGACTCGAAAACAACCTATTATTTCTACTTTTCTTTTGCAGTAGAATAGTTTTTTTCTCCATATATTTGTGGATTGGCAAGATAAAAACTAATTTTGTATATATTTTATAATAATCTGAAGTTAATTATATGGATAAATTCATTATCGAAGGTGGAAACAAATTAAAAGGCCGGGTGAAGATCTCTGGTGCAAAGAATGGCTCTTTGGCTTTGATGCCAGCAACCATACTTGCTCCCGGCACTTATCATTTGCATAATACTCCAAATCTGCGGGATGTCTGGACTATGTCCCGGCTACTTGGATCAATGGGAGTTTTTTGCGAATTAAATGGAAATGACCTTTTTGTTGATTCATCAGGCATTGATTCTTTCGAAGCTCCGTATGAGCACGTTAAAAAAATGAGGGCAAGCTTTTATGTACTTGGTCCTTTAGTAGCCAGATTTGGCGAGGCAAGAGTCTCATTGCCCGGCGGCTGTGCATGGGGTCCCAGACCCGTTGATCTTCATTTAAAAGGATTGGAAAAACTCGGAGCAGAGGTTACTTTAGAAAGCGGATATGTAATGGCTAAAGCCAAGCGGCTGAAGGGTGCCAGAATACATCTGGATATCTCCAGCGTCGGAGCCACGGGGAATATCCTTATGGCAGCGACTCTTGCCGAAGGTAATACATTGATATCAAACGCTGCTCTCGAACCGGAGATCACTTCGCTCGCCCGTATGCTTGTTAAGATGGGAGCAAAGATCAGCGGTATTGGTACAAACTTGTTAGAAATTGAAGGTGTAACCGAGCTTCATTCAGTTGACGAAGAAAATATACCAGACAGAATAGAAGCCGCCACTTTCCTTATTGCTGCTGCCGTGACCAAAGGAAAAGTGGAGCTTGAGCATATTAATCCATACCACCTAACCTCTGTACTTACAAAATTAGAAGAAACTGGCTGCAAAATAGATGTGAACGGAAACAGTGTACTCCTGGAGATGGATGATGAACCGAATCCTGTTTATATAACTACAGCAGTATATCCAGGCATCCCCACAGATATCCAGGCACAGTGGCTTGCCTATATGCTACTTGCAAATGGCACAACCAAGATAACAGATAATATCTATCAGGATAGGTTTAAACACGTTCCGGAATTACAGCGGCTCGGTGCAAATGTTGAGATAATAGATAATATAGCTATTGTAAACGGAGGTAAAAAACTTTCCGCTGCGACAGTTATGTCTTCTGATCTGAGGGCAAGCGCCTCTCTGATACTCGCAGGGCTTGTAGCCGAAGGCAAGACTGAAGTACTCAGGATATACCACATTGACCGCGGTTATGAAAAGATTGAATCGAAACTTACAGCTCTCGGGGCTTCGATACATAGAGTAAAAACTGAACTATTTTAAAATAATATGGTGTCTTATCATATCATATAAGATAAAGTAATTAATTCTATACGAATTGTAATAAATGAGTCAAGCTAAAGAAGATAATAAAAAAAAGAAGAGAACCTTAGCCGGCTGGCTTAGTTGGCTCCTTAAATTAATGCTGAAAATATCAGCAGGTATTATGATTTTTATTATTATTTTTTCTTTATCTTTATATATACTTTTCCAGTTCGAAGGGTTCAGGGGATGGGTCTCAGGCCATATAAGCTCAATAGTCAGCAATCAGCTCGAAGCAAAATTAGAATTCGAGGATATTCATATCAGTCTTTTCAAAGGGCTCGGGCTCGATAATGTTAGAATGATTACAGCCGGAGATACATTAGCACAAATGAATAATCTATACATCACATTTCAGATCAAACCATTTTTTTCTGATCATATTTTAATAACAAATCTTACATTAGATAAACCAATAGTAAAACTGCTGAAAAGTAAAGACGGTTCGTGGAATTTAGACCATATCGTTAAGCCAACCGAAGAAGATACGACCACTACAGAAGCTCAGAACCTAACGATAGAACTAAGAAACTTAGAGCTTCGGGATGCTGTTTTTATCATGTATGATTCTACATCTTCGGAAGTCAAGGATCCATCTTTGATTGATTTCTCCAATCTTTACTTAGACAGATTGAACATAGAACTCTCTGCAAAAATGGAAACCCTTGATCCTGATATTATCGTAGAATTGAAAAATATCAGTTTTATCGAAAAGAGAACATTCTTTAATCTAAAAAGTTTTAACTGTTCAATAGCCGCAAATCCTGAATTTGTGAGAATTGATGATTTGAATGTAGAAACTGATAAATCAAAATTCTCAATAGATGCAGGATTGGATTCCGTGAACATATTCTCAGGTGAGGGGCTTGACGAAGCGCTGCTATCGCTCGAATTAGATGCAGAAAGGATCAATATTCAGGATGTATATCATTTCGCAGATATTGATTATCAGCTTTCCAAAGAAACCGAGATTGAAATAGAGCTATCAGGCATTCTCTCAGAGATAAATATTGACAGACTTGACCTTAAGACAGGTAATACATGGCTAAACCTTTCGGGCACTCTTTACAGTTTGACACAACCCGATGATTTAGCTTATGATATAACTATAAGCGATTCCAGAGTTTATTACAAAGATTTGATAAATAATATTCCCAGAAGTGCCAGAGATGCTATTCAGGATTTTAATTTTGCTGATATCAGGAGTCTCAAAGCAAAAGGCAATACAAGTAAGGTTGAAGCAGGAATAAATATCACCAATAAATTTGGTAATATAAAAGGCAAAGCTGGCATAGACTTCAAAAATGAGCTAATATATCACGCAAATATCCACACAGAAAAACTTAATATAGGAGGATTTATTGGCGATGATGATCTGAAAGGAAATATCAATGCTCACATAATTGTTGATGCTAGTGGCAGCAGCTTAGAAGATTTAAAAGGAAAAATAAAGATCTCCGCTACTAATTCATCTTTCAGCGATTATTCGCTGACTCAATTAGAAGCAAAGCTCATAGCCACTGGCGAATCAAAATTCGTACTCGATACTCTATACTTAGGATTAATAAAAACTGAACACGGAAGTTTCGAAAACCTCTTTTCTGAGACCAAACCTTTTATTTCTTCTTCAGGCAGCATTGACCTTTCAAATGATTTAGCCGAATATGATCTAAATATTCAATTGAAAAATATTAATGCAAAAAATCTATTCAATAACAAAGATCTACCTGGATTTTTCAGCGGCAGAATTGAAGCAGAAGGCAAAGGATTTGACTTAGATGAGTTAGAGGCGCATTTACATATACAAATCGAAGAAACCATGTTTGATGACAGAAGTTTGATGCCATTTGACATTGATATTACTTTCCGAAGAGATAGCGGAGATTATAAGGAACTTCTTGCCAATTCAGAACTATTTTCCATATTCTTAAGTGGCGAATTCAGCTATTCCAACTTCTTCACACAATTAAGTATGCAGGGCACTTATCTTGAGCAATTTTTAACTAACAAGATAAATAGTTTCTACCAATCTAATACGCAGGAAGATTCTCTATCTACTGTAGAAAAAATTGCCAGCTTCGAACCAATTACATTATCTTTAGAAGCCAAACTCTACGATCTCTCTCCGTTAAGTCCTTTTCTGGATGATATTGATCTCTACGCAAATGCAAGCTTTGATATAGACTTAGATGTTAATGAAAATAAGAGCGAACTCTTAGTCAATAATATAAATATATCATCACTACAGATCAGAAATCCAGGGACAGATATAATCATTAAACCTACACAAATTTCTGGAGCATTATTTATGAGTATTGAAGATTCCCTCCCGAAAATCGAGGATCTTTCGCTCAATCTTGTTTCTGATTTTGGTGTTGCAATTAATGATTTAATGATTGGCAACCCAAGTGCAAAAATATTATTCAAAGATAGCACAGCCCAGTTCCATATATCTAGTACTATCAACGATTTAATCGGTTTCAGTACAAACGGGGATCTGACTTTTCTTCCTGATAAATTTTTAACTACTCTCGATGTTTTAGAAATCAACTATCCGGATAAAGCAAAATGGAAAAATACCGAGCCAGTAACTGCCGACATTACATATAACGAGTATAATCTTCGCAATTTAGTTTTACAGCGGGATACCGCCGAAACAATCAAAGCTTTTGGTAATTTCAGTAATGATAGCTTGATCGATATGGCTATAATAGTCGAAAATTTCCCGTTTTATGATATAAATAAATTCATGCCAGATGACCCTCAGGAGCTAATTAATGAAGTATCTTCAGGGCTTGATTCGTTGGATCTACGTATCAAAGGCAGTTTGGCAGAGCCAGATATTAGTTTATTCTTTAAAACTGATGACATAGTGATAAGAGAAAAAAATATTGGATATATGCTAAGTGAGTTCAAGCATGATAATAAAAACATCAGCGGCTTTCTATCAGTATTAAAAATGCAATATGCAAAAACAAAAACACTATTTGAAGTAAATGTCAATTCTCTGCCTTTTGATCTTTATTTATCGGGCGACAGCGACCGTAAGCACTCAGAAATACCAATTGACGTAAAAGTAAAAGCAGAGAGCTTGCCGGTTGTTCTAATGGAAGCATTTGCCTCTGGTGTAAGTGATCTAAACGGATTTATTGATATAAATGCCAAACTTACGGGACAGAATTACGATGAACTTGAATTAGTGGTCAACTTGGTAACCGCAGTCGGAACAATAGCGATATAACCAACCTGTTGAATCCATCTAACAGCTTCACGGTCAGTGGTGAAGGTATTGATGTCTCCATCGTCGTCAATATTTCTGACAACGGCTGAGTTGGATCTATCGGCAGTAATTCCGCCTCTGATTCCTCTGATAGCTGCCTTCTTCAAGTCTCCGAAGAGCACGAAAGAAGTGTCAACAGCAGAGTCTCCTTTGGCAGGCATAGCTTCTACCGTCACAATAGGATAACCGTCAATGTTCATCGGCTGGTCTCCCATTGCTGGAGT